>DUJC01000130.1:0-3889 GCA_013330015.1 Candidatus Poseidoniaceae archaeon
AGCGTTACCATGTCTCCACGCATAGGTGTTCGAACTTCAACTGTAGTACCTCGACGCTCGTCCAACCATTGTTGCAATCCGTCGAGCAATGGCGTAGGGGTTAGCAGCAAACGTGGAGGCCTGCGGTGAACGTAATGTTCGCTGATGAAACGACTGACTGTTTCACCAATGTCGCCTCGATGAACAAATGGCCAGACTTCTTGTCCTTTGACGACGCCATCATCGGCATGAAGAACGACAAGTGCGGCGAGATCGCCTTGTTCAGCAAATCCAATGGCATCACAATCACGATACAACTTGCTTGAAACAACGTGCTGTCCAATGGTGGTACGGATGGAACGAATGAGATCACGGTAGTATCCTGCTCGCTCAAATTGCATTTCGCTTGAGCAAACATCCATCTTTTCGCCGAGTTCTTCAAGGAGTTCGGTTGCTTCACCATCGAGAATTTTCTTGACAGCTCGAACCTGCTCAGCATATCCTTCACCGTTGATGCACGGTCCTGTGCAGAGGCCAATGTGCATGGCAAGACACCCCTGTGGGAGCAATTCTTTGCAATCTCGAATCCCGAAATGCCTTCTCAAAAGTTGCATTACTTGCTTTGCAGCTCCCGCATTTGGAAACGGACCCCATCGATGGGCTTTCTTCGGTGGATGACGTGTGTACATGATGCGAGGGAATTGTTCGTTCGTCAACACAAGATACGGATACGATTTGTCATCCTTTAGCATGGAGTTGAATCGAGGTTTGTGTTCACGAATGAGTTGGCGTTCGAGGATCAATGCTTCTTGTGGTGTCGTCGTAACGATGCATTCAACATCGTCTGCTCGAGCGACCAATTCGGGAATCATGTGCCGATCGGGATTGGTCGCAAAATACGAGCGAATCCTCTCATTCAAACGCGTTGCTTTACCGACATACAACACTCTACCTTCAGCCGTTTTGAACAGATAGACGCCAGGTGAGGCAGGCAAATCGATGGATGCTGCATCGACCGCCATGCCGAATCCTTGCGTCCATAGGTCAAAAAAACCTGCATTGTCTCTTTTGAACATCGATAGGACAACATCAAATGCAATGCTGTGCAGAAGGGATTGAGTTCAGATGCTATCGCCCGCCATGCTGCGTATTTTGCGTTGGTTGGATGAGCATCCATCGACGCTTGAAGGTGCATGGGATGTGCCACGTAGCCTTTCTCTCGAAGGCATCGCAGACGGAATTGGTGTTGTACGTTCAGCTCTGTTTCAACCCATGTCTGTCTTGGAGGAAGAAGGGTTTCTCCTAACACGACAGGCACACGTCATCGGCGGAGGGCGAAGGAAACGCAAAGTTGTGCATATCACTGAATCAGGGCGCAACCAACTCCATTCATACACAAAGGAGATTCCAGAACGACGTGCACGATCTTCATCAAAATTGAAGGGACAACTCCCAGAATACACGCATGTACACGGGCGCCGTTCCGAACTTGAGTTGATTCGAGATGCTCTCGAAAATAAGGTGCCAGTGCACCTTCGAGGAATGCCGGGTATTGGGAAATCGACGCTTGCTCGAAAGATTGTTGAAGATTTGATCGAGAGGGACCTGAGTGTTCACTGGGTCCAACTCGATGCGTATTGTGATGTCCATGAAGCCATCCAGCGGATGGAGGCTGATGTGCCTCAGATTCTGGATGTTGAAGGATATGCATCCTCCTTTGAACTCGAGAATGTCATATTGGTGTTTGATGATGTCCATAGCATCTCGTCCAGACATCAAGAATCGTTTTCCAACCTCTTCCAAGCACTTGAGGGCCATTCGATTCCTTTCATGCTGTTGGGACGCGATCGTGATACGTTTTCCATCGATGGAACCTATGTCGAATTGGGGCCACTCGAGCAAACAGATGCCATTGAGTTACTCAATCCCGAACTTGGCGGTAAGCGTGAGACAATAGTTGAGGCGTTAGGAGGGCACCCTTTGGCCATCCTTCTCCATGACGCATCCACACCACTCCCAGAAACGAATCTGGACGTTCGTGCTTATGTTGATCAGGTTGTTCTTGGTGAAGCATCGGCAAACGTCCATGATGCTATGTCACCGTTCTTGGTGTTACCATTCCCGGTTCCTGCAGAACGAATGCCTGAGCCGAACGATGTTGCCTTGCTCGATGAACATACCTTGCTTCGTTGGGGCAACAAGGATGCGGCGATGGAAATGCAACACTTGATTCGCAACGTTTGCAAGTCCTCTCTCGATCAATCGGAGCTCGACGTACTTCATCGTTCGGCGATTTCACACTGGGAACAACAGAACGACGCTTTGGCATCGATTCTTGAATTGCATCACCGAATTCAACTGGGTGAGACGGAAGTATCGAATCATCTTTCTGCACGAGCAAACAATCTCATGTCATCCTATTCTGGTGCGTTCGCAACACTACTCGATGAAGCAATGGTCAGCAATTCAGAAGACATCGATTTGATTGAACTTGCAGCACAACACGCCCTCAATCGTGCAGAGATTGATGTTGCAAAGGCCTACATTCAGGGCCAGGATTCTCCCAAACTTGTCAACATACGTATGCAAATCGCACAGTTTGAAGGAAAGAAAGACCACCTGGAAGATCTTGAAACCATTCTTGATGAAATCCATGATGCGCAGCAGAAGTTACGCATCCAACTCTCTGTTCTCTCTCGTTGCATTGATGATCTTGCCCCATCCTCAAGCGCCATTGACTACGAACGCATCGAACGATTGCTCAATCAAGTCGAATTGCCGGATGTAGAAAATGAGCGTCAGATTGTGTTGACAACTCTCGTCATCATGCGCCATTCACTGGCCCTTGAGCGAAAGGATTTCGATGGTGCGAATTTTTTGCTTGACCAACTCCGAGGCATTGGTTCGTCGACCGATCCTCTGTTGCAGTATTTGGATATGAAAACCCAATTGAAAGCGGTTGATTCGCAGCCGATGAATGCTGCACTAACATTGAGGAATGCAGAACTCACGGCAGCACAGTTGCAGCAGCCCCTGTACAAAACCTCGCTCTTGCTTCTCATTTGTGAACAATTGGTGGAAACACAACTGCCGAGAGCAAAAACGCTCCATGCTCAAATCGACATCCATTCCCTCGAAGCAATTGAGGCCCCGTCAGCAAGACGAGTCGTTGCAAAGTGGTGGGAAGTGAAGTCGATGCTCGACGATCGAGAGCGTATGATGTCGCTGCGTGAAGCCATTCTACGGTATCGCTCCGTCGGTTGTCCAAATCGAGCACGCATGCTCTCAAGGCGTTTGCATTCAATTTGATTTACAACTCAGCTCCAATCATGGTCTTGGTATCTTGAATGCCCTTGAGTGGTCGTATTTCTTCGACAATGCATCGAGTGAGGGTAAATTCATCGTCCGCTTGGACGCGCGCAAGAAGGTCAAATTCTCCAAACAGCATCCAACGATCAGTAACATGTTCAATATTATCTAGAGCGTTACGAACACGCTCTTCTTGCCCAGGCTTAGTCGTGATCAAAACAAAACCTATCGCCATCTTTACACCTCAATATTCAACCGCAATTAGCGTTTGCGTGTCTCGGATTCCTTCGATTGTTCTGAAGTCTTTCATCAACAGTGTGGTGAGTGTTTTCGCGGATTCACTGCTCACATGTGCGAGCAAATCGAATTCACCGTAGAGAGCATGGACCTCCTTGACTGCGTCATGCGATGTCAATGCGAGATAAACATCGCGTTCATGCGACGGTTCGGTCTTCACGAGGACGAATGCTTCTGGCACGGTGCGGCCTTTACGAGACAGGTTTTATCGATTCGGGTCTCGATTGCTGCTTGCACAGGCGAAGGGTGGCTTCAAATGCTATCGCTTTGGTTGGCTAACTATGGAGAGAAAGCAAACATTCCT
>DUJC01000130.1:4278-6010 GCA_013330015.1 Candidatus Poseidoniaceae archaeon
CATTCGCACCTGAAAACAATGTTGCTGAGACTTCAGGAAGAGCAACTACGACATGGTCAGGTACGGTATCATTGACCAGTGATTACTTCGTTAACGTTCAGGATGAGTTGCTCATCACTTCATGCACGAGTGTTGTCATGTCGCCTGGTATCCGAATCTATGTCGATGGCCGACTAACGATTCAAGGAACGTCGACATGTCCTGTCGTTCTCTCAAGCTCCTCAACAACAGGCGATCATGAAGGTATTCAGTTCAATTCTTCCTCCAACGGGCGTGGGAGCACGGTCAACCATTTGCACATCGAAAATGCCATCTATGGTATGACATTGTATGGCTCAAATCCTATTCTCAACAATGTGACCATCTTCAATCCGGACCGTGTTGGAATCGATATGTTCGGTAGTTCCTCTCCAGTCATTCGTGACTTGCATGTCGAACAAGCAGGCCGAAATATCCCGTTCCAAAACGATTGGCGTTACGGCATTGGTTTGTCAGTTGGGGATGGTTCAACACCGATTGTCCAAGGTGCGTATTTCACAGATCATTTGCTTCGTGGATTGAATCTCTGGGGCGCATCAGGTGGCTTGTACCGAAATATTGTCATGGACAACATTTCTGGTTCGGTGCTTGGTGAAGCAGCCGGTGTTTGGGTTGAAGACAGTGTCCCGCTGTTCGAAGACTTGAGCATCGATAAAAGCGACACTGGAATCATTGTCCGCCATATCGATGACTCGGGGTACACTCGAGCCGTGTTCCGAGATGTTGACATCAGCAACAGCATGTATCGAGGTGTGTACCTTGACAAGAACAATCACACCAACTATACGAATTACGAAACGGCTGATTTCACCAACCTAACTGTTCGAGGAACAGGATCATCAGGAGCAACATCACCTGGAATTGCTTTTGCAGCGATTGAAATCAATGCGACCGGTGCATGGATGGAGAACGTGCTTGTCGATGATGCATCCTCGGTTGGTGTTCGCTTGTTCTTTGTCGATTCGACAACGACGTTCCGGAACATGACGATTCGAGATGCTGGAGAAGCTGGCCAAGGGGCTCACTCTGCAGGATTAAGCATTCAAACCTCCTTCTTTGCAGCACATCTTGAGAACATCGAGATCAGTGGATCTCCTGGACCAGGAATCCACTCATCAAGCGGAGGCTCTCTGCAAGGAACGGGTTGGAACCTTCACAACAACTCAGAACAAGGCTTGTACATTGACTCTGCTACCGTTGTTGTGGATGGATTAATCTCCTCGGACAATGGATTTTCAGGCGCTCATGTCTTTGATGCCCGTTACGTCACCTTCTCCAATGTGACCTCAACGAACGATGGTTCTCTTGGTTCAAGTGCGATGGAGCAAGCAGGATTATCCTATCAGAAATCAAACGATTTGGAAACAGCGTCAGGCGACGTGGTGTGCATGAATTGCCATGTTGAAGCATCACAAGGTCATGGCGTCTACGTCATCGATTCGGTTGATCTCTGGCTGGACAATCTCACAATCACAGACATTGACACGGCCCTTCCCGCTATGTTTGTCCATAACGGTGGCTTGACCTTGGGAACCCAAGGCGGGCGGTTCAATCTCATGAACGCCAACATTGAACACGAATCATTGACGCAACCTGCCTTGTACATTGAACAAGCCGCTGGAAACATCGACGGATTGACGCTCCAAGGCAATCATAGTGGCATCCATTGGGATGCAAATCACAACGGAAATTT
>DUJC01000130.1:6400-9032 GCA_013330015.1 Candidatus Poseidoniaceae archaeon
TCAATCATCCCAACCTTGGCGGTTATGGAAACACGATTGGAACAGATTGTACCGGACGGGTATGGATTGAAAACTCAGATGTCAATTTCTCGAACTTAGCTGATTCAAGTGGTTCCCACGTACTCGATTTGGATGCTTCATCTGCATTGCATTTGCATCAACCAAACAATGTGGACTTGACAATGGCAAACATACCATCGGGTGCCGTGGTAGACGTCGCTTGGGATGTCACCGTATGGGTTGTCAACAATCGTTCCAATGGCATTCCAAATGCCTATGCTAATGTGAGTTTCACCCAGTTTGAACCATCTGTATCCGAGTTTACGAACGACCTCGGTGTTGTTGAGTTAACCGATTTTATCGGTCAACGATGGACCAATTCAGGGGCTTCAGCCATCAACGATGTCACCGTTGAATGCGGATACGACAGCGAAAGCAACACGACAACGGTTAATTTCGATGGAGACAAAGTGATGTATTGTGTGCTCGAGTTGGACAATCAACCTCCATTTTTGAATTGGGCTTCGCCGATGCATGGGGATGTGTTCCCATCGCAAGGTCAAGTGTTGTTCGATGCTCAAGAGTCCTGGGATTTGGACGACGATCCGTTGACCTTGACGTGGACTTCTTCATTGGATGGTGTCATCTCATCGGCACAAAGTACGACCCCATTTTCGGCGAATGATGGTATTTCTGAGATTTCACTCAGCGATGGTATTCACGACCTTACGCTGGAAGTTTGCGATAATGCAGGACATTGCATTTCGGAAACGCGAACCATCGAGTTAACCAATCTCGCACCAGAACTCAACGTATCGTTTGACCCGGGTTTAACCCAATGGAACGAACTCATCATGCCTCAAACTGGCACAGTCTCCATCAATACAACTGGAACCTTTGATCCAGAAGGCGATGACTTCGCCTGCTTGATTACGTTTGGTGGTTATAACCGACAAGATCCTGGATGGGGCAATCAATGGGTCTGTCCAGAAGTATTGACCTACACCTTCGACCACTATACCGACGACCCACCAGCATCGTTCTTCTTGAACGTCTTTGCATGGGATAAAGTTGGAAACAACGTCACCTACACGGTCGAAGTGAAATTGTACAATGAAATGCCAACTGCAGCATTCACACTTGAGCGCAATGGTACGGCAAGTGAAGATGTCATTTTCTTCAATGGAAGCAGTTCAGTCGACCCTGAAAACAATCCAGTTTCCTTTGAATGGTGGTCGAATGTTGATGGCACGCTCATGGTTGGTCAAGGTATTGAGAACATCTCTTGGCATGGATATTTGTCTCGTGGTGTTCACCAAATTGAGTTGCGAATCACCGATGATCGCATGGACCATGGGGGTCAAATGTCGGTTGTCTCTCAATTGATTACAGTCGACAATTCAGCACCGAGAGCAGTCATTGAGGAATTGGCTGTGTTCGAAGATTTGGACTCCTCTACATTGATTCCATTCAGTGCAAATGGAAGTGGTGACTTCGATTCAGCGTGTTTCACGTTCCCAAGCGATGGAACGTGGCACTGTGCAGAAAACGAACCTGCTGCAGGTTCCGAGTTCTTGCAAATCGATTGGTCGAGCAGCCTTGACGGACGATTGACGCCAGAAAACGAGGATTGGCTTACGTTTGAGACTCGACTCTCTGCAGGCGTTCACGACATTACACTCACGCTTAACGATGGCATCAATCCGAATGTTACAGCAACGAGAACACTCACAGTTGCCGAATCCGCCCCTATTCTCGTCTTGGATTCGCCAGTGAACGGTAGTCAATTTGCATCAAGCGACACGATTGTCATCGATGCACGAAACAGCGTTGATTACGATGAGGATGAATTTACACTGACCTTGCGAAGTTTCGATGCTGCGTCATCTGCGTACATCCCCGTCCTTGACGACGTCTCAACAAGCACCGTTCATGAAATTCAATTGGATGCTGGCATTCGAGACGTACAAATCGAGCTGGTCGACGCAACTGGAAAATCACGTGTTGAATCTCTCGAATTGCTCATTATTCCAAGCGATCCCGAAGCAGTGATTGTTTCGCCTTCTAATCTTGATTCGATTGACCCTGGTGCAATCATCGTCTTTGAAGGGGCATCTTCTGATGCAGATGATGACCTCGTAACAAGAGAATGGCGCCTTCACGTTCCAGGCCTACAAACAAGTGTATTGAGTACACAATCGACCTTCACGCAAGTCTTCGCTCCCGGTTCGCATCATGTTTCGTTGTACGTACAGGATGCTCGTGGTGCTTCCTCAGAACAACACATCAACTTCACGGTCCGCTCGAGTCTCCCTGAATTGGTTCAGACCAGTTTGGAACTGTCTCAAACCGACTTTGTTTCTGATGAGCGAGTCACGCTTGATGTGTCTGTGCAGTTGCTTGATGCTGATGGTACGACCGACGATGTTCGCGTCGATATCGTCCACAACATTCAGACATGGACCTTCAATCTCAGCGATGATGATGGCGATGGCATTTGGACAGGTTCGCTCGAATTCCAGCCTTCGGGGGTTGGACAACCAAGCTTCAAGGTCATTGCAACAGATGGAGAAGGCGATTCAGCGAGCGTCGATATTCTCTACACGCCACTCAAGGTTGTTGAGGCAGAAGG
>DUJC01000045.1:0-970 GCA_013330015.1 Candidatus Poseidoniaceae archaeon
GGGTCTGTAGCAACCAGTACTTCGGCCTTCTTTTGCTCCCATGGAGGAGTCTTTGGACCGTCTTCCTCGGCATTTCCGAATGTACCTGCACTTATTTTCGTTGATCCTCCTTCAGCATTTTCGCCAAAGAACGAAGACATCTCTACTTGGGACGCATCGATAAGTTCACGCTCTTGTACGTTCCCGAAGTCGCCTAGATTTGCATCGAAGGCTCCTGAAAAGAGGCTTGATCCGACAGCGTTACCAATTTGCCTTGACTTGACCTGTTGGAACTCAAAGTCCGCCTCGTAAGGGCCGAGTGAAAGCGACTGGCCAAGACCAGAGAGGGAGAAGGTCCAATCACCGTCGCTGAGTTTGAAAGCGAAGGAAAACGACCGTGTGAGCCCAGGACCGATGGACGATACGCCTTCGGTTGGATTAACAGTTGCACCAAGACTTGTCTTGATGCTCGCCGAAATTCCGCCGATTGGAATTGCAGATTCATTGGTCAGATTGAGCATGACTTCGACGATGTCCTCATCATCATCATCGATTTCCATTCGAACGGTTTGTAGAACAACCGAAAGCGAGCCAGCTGTTGCCGAGTGTTCTTGACTCATTCCTCTCACCTGTCCTCCGTAGACGGTTCATCACTTTAAGTTCAAGCGCGTGTCGCTTGGGAGAGACCAATCTACCGCTGCGACTGTGTGATTGCTCACATCAATAGAGGTGCGGTATTCTGCCGTCTTTGAGCGTGCACGAAGAGCATCTCGAAAGCCGAAGAACCATCCAAGAACGGGGATGAGATAACGCAGTTTGTGGAAAGCTCGAGGACCGAAATGGTGCAATTCAAGCAATGTACCATTGTCATGTACGATGGCGATCCGGAACGCTCGCTGCCCGAGGGATCGACCATATGCACGACCTGTGTATTTCCAGTACAACCACAACGAACCAAAGAAAAGTGCCCACGTTAGGAGAAACGTTGCGG
>DUJC01000045.1:1361-6263 GCA_013330015.1 Candidatus Poseidoniaceae archaeon
CGTGTCATCACTTGGAGAAGGAGGGACATGACGATGACGTCGATTGCAAATGCTGCGATTCGGCGCCATACGGGTGCAATCAGCATCCCTTCAGGGGCTGAAGAAAGCACTTGCTGAGCAAGTGTTCCGCCTTGGTAAACCGTGACTGGGCTTTCCGCCATGTCCATTCCAATGGCTGTTCGTTGTTGAACCTGCGTGTTAACCATTGACCAAATGCCACGCAAACAGACCTCGTTCCTCGGCCCAATCCAGCCACGACCGCCATGTTGGATCGTAACGCAGAGTTTGTGGATCTCCTACGACGACAAGTCCTCGTTTTGCTCGGGTGATGGCAACGTTGAGGCGGCGCTGATCGCTCAGGAATCCAACGATACCGTCTGGATTTGAACGTACGGCTGAAAAGATGATGATTTCTTTTTCGCGACCCTGATATCCATCCACAGTGTTGATTTCGAGACCTGCGAATCGCCCACCTTGTTCTCGCTCTTTGTTGCTGTCAAAAATGTCCGAGAGGGCGCGAACTTGGCCACTGTATGGTGTAATGATTCCAATATCTGAAGGCAGGACATCACCAGGCTCCAACAAGCCCTGGACCAAATCGTAAATCCGAGCAGCTTCGATTGGGTTGCTACGACTACCTCCTTCTTGCTCCTCATCTTCAACACCATCGAGCGGGATGAAAGTAAATGGGTGATCCCAATCGGGCCATAGAATGCCTGCGGGAGCAGGACGCTCCATCGCCGTACACCCGTCGTTCAAACGGTCATCGTAGAATCGAGCACTCGGAAACTCCCGTAATACGGGGTGCATTCGGTACTGAACGTCGAGTAAATGTGTCTGAATGCCAACATCGATGAGCCGTTCAAACAAGGAACGACCCAATCCGCCTTGCTCTGCTTTTTTCGAGATGACCGTTGGCGGAAGTTGCTTGTGATCACCGACCAAGATCAGTTGACGGCATCCTTTGGAGATGGGGATTAATGCACTCGGCTCAACCGCTTGCGTTGCTTCATCCATCAAGACGATGGGGAAGCGACGGCTTTCAAGGAGACGATGTCCTGAACCAATGTTGGTTGAACAAATGACCTGTGCATTGTCCAATACGGATGCAATCATCTCTTTTTCAATGCGTCGCATCTCTTTCTTGTTGTGTTGAATGTCTCGGTGCGCAAGTCCTTTTTCACGACCCTTCAATTTGGGCAAGGCTCGATGTACTTCGTCCATTTCATCCCGAATGATGGCGAGCTCGTCCTGTTTGGGATGATCTTCAATCTGGGCATCAAGCGTCGCCATACGCAATGTTTCACGAACTTTGACAGGTCGCCCGATTCGAACAGCTCGAACTCCCAAATCCAACAAGCCTTCGAGCAGATTGTCCACTGCAACGTTGGATTCTGCTGTTGCAAGAATCGGCCCCCGGCCCTCCATTGCAAGTTGGGTGAGTGTAGCAACAGCCGTGTGGGTCTTTCCTGTACCTGGTGGGCCTTGGATGATGGTCACGCGACGCTTCATGGCTGCATCCATCGCATCGGTTTGGGATGGATTAAGAGGAACATCAATTCGCTCGGAGCGGTTGAATTTGCCTGATATCTTTGGTGGCATGGAAGCATTGTCTTCAGGATCGTGAACTTGTCCAAGGATGACATCGCGCAGAATAGTGCCTCGGTCACCTTCAACCGAATGGAAGATTTCGAGCGCTTCTTGCATACGGTCATGCGCAACTCGGTTCGCACCACGATCAAGTCTCCATGTTCCTTTTCTGAGATCTTTTGGTCGTTGCGAAACAACCACTCGAAGACGCGTTGGTCCACGTTCCAAAACGATTCCTTCAATGGTTTTCTCACCGATTGGCTTTGAGCGACTGATGACGACAATATCCCCATGTGTGAAGCGATGTTGGCCGAGATGTTGGCGGTCAGGATGTTCAAACACCAAGATGTCCTCGCCAAACAGTGTTCCGTTGGTTCGGCCTTTCAATCCGAGGAGAGCGAGTCCTGATGCTTGCAATCGATGATGCGACCACGATGACCAGCGTTCCTGAATCATCGATGTCTCTTCCTTCAGCTCATCTTCAAGCAGTGATGTGAAATGGCGGAAATGGTCTTGTCCTCGGCGCCAGATGCCTCCATCTTCACCTTCAGGTTCAACATCCATTCCGGATGAGGAACTGTCCATACGCCGAACTTTTCCTCGCTCGCCCATGCCTTCTCCACTGGTTGCCATCATTTCAGACTATGGCGAATGATGCGTTCGTCGTCCATGGAATGGTGATGCTTAAACCACAAGTGCCTACCGAGAAAGTAGGCGAGACCATGTTTTGGAAGCGCAAAAAGGATGGGGCTGAGGAGGGAAATCCTTGCCCATTTTGCGGTGCTCAAAACGAACTTAACGCGACAAGATGCGTTCAGTGTTATTACGACCTAAACAAGCCAGCACGCGATCAGCACCTCGAGGTTGCATCCGATGTTCAAAATGACCTCCTTTCAACGCTCATGGACATCGACGATAACGAAGATGAGGAAGAATTCGCTGTCGAGGCAGTCCTTGATCTCGAAGATGTCACCATCGAAGTAGATCAATACGATGACCCATTGTCCAGTGATGGATTCTCTTTCATCGATAGTGAGGGCCCAACCTTGTCGGAAACGGTTGAATTCGAAACTCGTGAAGAAGTTGAATTGACCACCGAAGATGCGCCTGATATTGAACAGCGCTTTGAACTTCCAGATGCAAACCCGCTTGATGAAGTTGAGGAACCGGTGCACACCGGCCAAGGACAGTTGATTCAAACGGCTGATGACGAGAACGATGTTGACTTTACTGGAACTGTTGGTCCTGACCCGAACGCCATCCCAGAACTTCCAGAGACCGAAGACGACCTCCCACTCCCGCCTGGAGATCTTGCCATTCCTGACATTCCTGATGATATTGAAGAGGATGAACCACAGGTTCCAGAATTGCCAGAGGAAGAGACTGTTCCAGAGTTGCCAGAAGAATCTGAAGCACCAGAACTCCCTGAAGACGATGCAGTTCCCGAACTCCCTGAAGACGATGAGGTCGAAGCCACAATCGAACTGCCAGCAGAAGAAGACATTGTTGCCCCTGATGTGCCAACGAGTATGCGCATCTGGCCATGGCCTGCTGGAGAACCAATGGATCCTCGAGAAGTGCATCGAATCGTGGTTGAGTCGCTTGGGTTGGTTCGAGCAGGCCGCATTGCTGAAGCAGAACACAACATTGACGCGCTCGGCCCTCGCCTGGGTGACGATGTTTCGTTGTTGTACCACATTGGCCTTATTCTACAACAAGCCGGACGTGCCGAACATCTCAATTGGATGCTTGAAATGGCGCGACGTGTCCATCCAAACGATGAGAACGTGATGAACGCCATCACCCATTTGTCCGCCTGAGGTATGCCACATGCCAGAAACACCGAAGCTACCTGACTTGGAGGGAGGATATTCTCTACGTCCCGTTTCCAAAGCCATCCTGCCGATGGTCATTGAGGCGTATACGGAAGACCCCGAGTCGGCAAAGGCTGCCCTGCCTTGGCTACGTAGCGATGAAGATATCACGCGCCAACTCGCAGACATGTTGCACGATCTGGAACATCTCTCGAACGCAGACCGTGTCCACTTTTGGTCGATTCATGATGATCAAAACACCTTCATCGGATTGATCGGTCTTGGAGATGAAATGCAATTGGTTCATTCGAACTACAATCTTGGCTACTGGGTTCGCAAAGGATTCCGCAACCGACGCATTGCTTCGAATTCAGTCGATGCTGTGCTTGGATGGCTTGAATCAAGAAAATCCGTTTTCAGAGTTGAAATTACAGTCCATCCTCGAAACGAGGCGGGTCTTGCGACAGCAGAACGAATCTGCCAGCGGTGGAACGGTCAAATCATTGACGAATTCATTGGCATTGAATTGAACGACAAAACGGTACTTCACAAAATCCACGTTGTCGATTTGCCCCGGATGTGAAGGGTTTGCGAAGAACGTGGTTGACCGTCGATACGGATGACCTTCGTCACGTTCCTTCGAATCAAGGGCATCCAACTCGCTCAAAACCGAACCCATCGTTACCAGATGTTTCAGAACAATTTCGAGAAGGTTTTGCCGGGTTTGATACTTGGATGAGCACCCACAATCATCCTGTCACGCTGTTCGTCATCGCCGACCAATGCGCATCTGTTGATTTTGTGAAGATGATGCAATCCCTAATTGATTCATACAATGAACGCATTTCCATCGGTTGTCACGGATTGCATCACCGAAGTTGGTCCGCATGGGAGGAAAATGTCGAGGGATTTTCAACTGATTTAGCCGAATCCGTTCGACTTCTTGAACACCATTTTCCGAACCATTTCAGAAAATGGTTTCGCGCTCCAGCTGGCTACGTAGCACCGTGGATGTTCCCTACTCTTGAACAACAAGGATTCCGTGTTGATTCATCGATCAATCCTTCATGGTTGGTCAACAAGAAATACGGTAAAGTGAACTCATGGAAAACCACCAACGATGCTGTTCAAACAACATCCCTTGTTGAGCGACCATGGAAGACACGTTGGACGCTTCCAACATGTGGCCCTGCACAACACATCCCTGGATTACGTTGGAACGCCAAAGCAGCATGGAAGCGGTTGTCAAAACCCCTTACTATCGACGCAATGAATCATGTTGAGGATTCAACAGTTGAACTCGACACAATCTACTGGCACATCCTCGACCATGCAAGGAACAACGGAACGTGGGCGCCACCAATCAAAGGCTTGTGATGTCGGTTCGCTCGGTCGAAACCTCGAACTTTGCCATTGCATCTGCGTAAACAGAAGCATCCAATTGACCTTCTCGTACCAACGATGAGAGGGCTGCAAGAGCAACGGCTTCACCATCGAT
>DUJC01000144.1:0-1359 GCA_013330015.1 Candidatus Poseidoniaceae archaeon
CCCCATACGAACGAGGTGTTTCAACCCAGCAGGCGATGGTGCACGTGGAATCTCTTCGGTATGCTCTTCCAATTGTTCAGGTTCTTCCAACTGTTCAGGTGTTTCCTGCGTTTCTTCAACATCGTCCCAAAGGGAATAATCGGTTGATCCGAAGCCAGAGTTGGCGTACTTCATCCAATCTTCTTCATCGTCAGGTGTAGAATCATCGACCATTGTTTCACCTACCGCCGGTGGGACAACCCATTCGACCGCATCCTCCCGTCACGGGTATCCTTCAAGAAGACACCGATGCTATTCTTCTTCAGAATCTGACTTCGTGAATTGGTGCAACAGCCCCAACGCTGCCGTTGTGAGGACAAGACTTGCGATTAATGAGAGGAAGATCATTGCAGCTGAAAAGATCCCAAAGTTACTGAATAGACCCATTGGAGAAAGTGCGATGACTGAGAATCCAGCAATATCGGAAGCTGCGCTTCCGATGAGTGCAAGGCTGCAAGCGCCACCAACAGCATGCAAGGCCTGCTTGTGCGATTCGCCCTTTTCACGACTTTCACGATACCGTTCCGTGACGTGAATACAGTAGTCGATTCCAACACCAAGTGAGATGGTTGCGATTGTTACGGTGACGATGTTCAGGCTTGCACCAGCGACTTCCATCAGACCATATAGCCATACAACGACGAGGAGAATCGGACCCAACGTCACCAGTGCTTGCTTGATTGATCGGAAACCAATCGCGAGGGATACGAAGACAAAGAGAGAACCGAGGACAAGCGAGGATTGCATCTCATTTTGCATTTCGGTTGAAGCAACATAACGTGTCACCGGACGCCCAGTTGTCATCACCCATGTCAGTGGTTCTTCGTCTGTTGTTGAGGTTCCTGCAACCTCACGTGTGCCCGTTGATAGATTGGTGAAGACTTCCAGATCTTCCCACAACTTGTCCATGGCAGGTGCAAGACTTGGGAAGTCTTCTGGACCAGTGATACCAAATCGAATCAGCATGTGCTCATATTCAGCGGGTTGTCCATTGATGTCGAGCCAAGGCTGCGTAGGGTCTAGTTCGACACTCGGCATGATATAGAGACTGACAATGCTTGCAGGGATGGAAGGGATTGGACCGATTCCTGGAACGCCTTCGAGTGTCAGGAAACCGTACATGAAGGCGAGACAATCACGGTCTTCGGTGTCGATGAATCCGATCTGCGTCGTGTTGCATCCAACGCCGTTTCCTTCAACATCTGGATTCCAGCCACGGGCTCGGAACGGTTCATCGTTCAGAACCATGGAACCTTGAGCTGCAAACACCAACTCATCGAGAGCGAGAAGGTCGATATTACCATCAGGTGTCTTTGTGAT
>DUJC01000144.1:1773-3513 GCA_013330015.1 Candidatus Poseidoniaceae archaeon
ACATCGCCTTCAATCAGCAACATGGCAGGTTCGCCTTCATCAGAGAACCGTTCGTTGACGATGTTGACGCCTTGTGCGAAGTCAGAGGATTCATCGAGGAAATCTTCAACCGCAAAATCGCCCTCGAGATTGGACATGGCAATGCTTGCTGGGACAGTCAAAAGCAAGGCGAGTATGGCTATAACAACCGAATTCTTGAATCGTCCACTTTGAATGGTTAATCCACGCAACCACTTTTCTGGAACCAAGTGTGTGATTTGACGCTCTTCAATGGACTTGCCTTTTCGATGTTCGAGCCACTCATCAAAACTCATTCGAAGCAATGGGACCCACAAACCAGTCAACAAGAATGCAGCAAGGATTCCCATGGCGGCTTCGATGCCGAAGCTGCGCAAGGCTGCGATATCTGAGAAGAGATTTGCAGAGAAGGCAGCCATTGTTGTAATCGATGTGAGCATGATGGCACGGCCGACTCGGGTCAGCGTAATGGTACCAGATACTGAGGCACTCTTGCCAAGTTTACGCTCCTCCTTGTAGCGATGAAGAGCATGGAGAGAATCATCAATGCCTAGAGCGAGAACGAGAATCGGCAGTAGATTTGAGAATTGAGAGCGCGCGATGATGTCCCATCCAAAGAAACCTGTAAGATTCGAGATGTGGCCGATGAATCCCTGCATCCACAACAGGGCTCCACCCAGAGCAACAACGACGATGGCTACGTCGCTTACTCGCCTCAAACTGACGTAGAGGAGTCCGAGAATAATCAGTCCCATCAAGGCAATGAGTCCTGTAGAGGATTGAAGTTCCCGGTTGACTTCGACATTGACGCCTTGTCCGACAAGCAGCGTGAGAGAAGCTCGATCATGGGAGCGAAGATGACCTTCGAGATCCATGTAGGTCCATTCGACCGAACATCCAGCACCCTCTTCTTTCTTGAGTTCAAGACAATACTCTTCTGAGTATTGAGGTGGATGAAGAACAAGTTCGTTGTTGGCCAATCGATAACCACCGATGACCAAACCTTCGTCGGACGTTCGAATGGACTTCTCTTGCTTCGCATCCTTCCAGACAATCTCCCAGCCACTTTCTTCGAGCGATGCGCGGTCGAGTTGAACTAACAGCCATGAGGCAGAACCGCTCCAACGGCCGTACCCCGTGTATTCGTTTTGCCAATTACCTTCTGAATCAAGTGAACCACCGATTGGTCCCTGCTGAATCGAAGTAATGTCGGAGACAAATCCCCGGTCCAACGAAATCCATCGTAGGAAGTCGTTGTTGCTTCCCTCAGCCATTCGTGCAGCAGCCATATCGATGTGGGCTTGTGTAACGTTCACATCGTCAAAACTCAAACAATCGAGTGGGAAACAATCGGTCCAATTAGTTGGTGCTGGAGTAGGAACGCCGAGCGGGGAAAGTCCTGGCTGAGTCAGGATAGACGTATTGTTCATGAAACCACGGAAAATGTCCGCAAGGGACATGACACCCGTTGTTTGGTGGCCTGTAACCTCGTTCACCAAGGGTTTGAGCGACTGGCCCAATGGATGCTCTTCGACCAGTTTTGCTTTCTGATCAATTTCTTTGAGAATGGTGAGGTTGAGAATTCCGCCATTCGGTTCTGAAATTCCAACCCATGGCTCTCCTGCTTCGATGATTTGGTCTGCTGGAGGAATGCTGGTGTAATCTGGTGTTCCACCATCGACGGTGGATGCAGGTTGCCATGTGCTCAAATCTTCAACTTCA
>DUJC01000063.1:0-3079 GCA_013330015.1 Candidatus Poseidoniaceae archaeon
CATCGACTCAAGTTTTGTAAGGTACTTTGGCAATTCATCGTTGTGGACGTGCATACTGATTCCGGCGTTTTTTAACCTCCCTTGATAGGATTCTGCAAGGACTTTGAGAGATGAATCTTTGAGTTTGCCATGAAGGTGGAGATGGATCCGTCCCATGTCTAGTCGAATGCGTTCTTGTTTTTCATCTTCATGCGAAAGATGAAAACATAGTTCTGAAAACACACTCCATGGGTTGGTGGCCGTTCGGTAAGAAATCATCAACCAGGCATCGAATCGATGACCCCCTTCGCAAAGACACACGACAATGGCTCTCCGAACTTCGGGACGTTTGCGAGATGAATTTCGACAATCCGGAAGGTGCTCGCAGAGAAATACGCCAAATGCAAGTCAATTGGCATCAAGCCTACGCTGAAGGCACGCTGCCTGAATACAACAGAGAAGGACTAGAAAGTCGAGCCTTTCGCTTGCTTGCCTGCGCAGACGATGAGTGGATGGAATGGTTGGATAACGATGAGTTTTGGAAACCTGGTTGGCGACCTGACCAAGATGCTAACGAGGATTGAAGAAGGACGTTCGGTTGGAGGTGACCATGAGCCAAGCAACCTTGCACGTGTTGCAAACGTGTCCGTTCTCGTGGAAAGTACGCGGTCTCATCGAGCACCTTGGACTGGATGTAAAGGAAGTCCAAGTGAATGCTATGCGTACAAAGAAAGATCTCTCATTCACGAATGGATGGAATAAAGTTCCAGTCTTTACCGATGGTAACGGTGAGGTTGTCGTTGATTCGACCCCGATCATGAATTACATCGATGAGAAATACAACAAAGCCACGCTTTCGACTGAACAAGGAACTGAACGATACGATTCCATGTTGGCGCATGTTGATGAGGCCTGGAAGCGGGCCACGATACCAATCTTGTACGGAACCCTCGGTGCTGCCTTGAGCACAACCCGTCGCGTTTCGAAATTGGAAAAGTTTGGATTCATCTCTAGGAGGCTCTACGCATGGGCTGGTTTCCCTATCATGTGGGGAATCATTGCTCGAAAACGCGTCAAGAAAGATGGGCGAACGCCAAAGAAGCTTTGGCACGATTTGCTAACCGAGTACACGGCTTCCTTCGACGGCAAACCCTACTTTGGAGGAGAGACGCCCAACCTCGTTGATTTTGCCGCCTTCGGCTACATGCGCTCAGTTTCTCCATTCAAGCAGTTCAAAATCCTCGAAGAACATGAGATGGGCATGAAATGGTACAGATTGATGGAACAGCAGTTGAAGTGATTTTGTGGAAAAAATCAATCTCAATGGTATGGAATTCATCCCCATAGCCTCAGGTAGTTCATGGCTTGGGAACGACCGTGGAGGCTGGATTTACGCAAGTCAACGACCACGATATGAGGTTCGATTGCCCTCGTTCTACATCCTTCAACATCCATTGACACGTGGTCAAGTCGCAGTGCTGCTGGGAGAGTCGGATGCACCGGAAGGCGCTGATGAACCGATGACTGGCCTCACAATCAATGAGATTGAATCTCTGCAGGCGACGGTTCAGTCAACCCTTGAATCGATGGAAACGGAAGAATCATTGGAAGCACGATTGCCATCGTTTCCTGAGTGGAGTCACGCCTTTTCCAACATTGAACTTGAACCTGGTGTTGTCGAAATTCTCAGCGATGCTGCTGCAACAAGCCACCGTGGAGGAATGATGGACGGCCGGCCACGCCCGGTTGAAACCGATGGCCCGCTCCAGCATCATCGGCTTGCAGTTGAAATGCACCCTCGAAAAACAGGAACGCATGCAACATCGAACATTCCAGTCGACCGCCCGCTTCCAAACACCGTGGTACGATTCGTCCTCTCTCCGCCTCGAGTCGATCCTGCGCGTCGTGTTCCAATGAGTGCTGATGTCCTCGGCAACCTCCGTACTGAAATCATTTGGACGACGCTGCTTGGAATCATCCCTTCGTTCCTCATTCCAGTTCTGCGCGGTTTCGGATCGTACGCCCTTGACGGTTGGGCCAATCTCTTGTTCGGAGGACTTGTTGCTGGGTTTGTTACAGGTGCCATTTGGCGTCCTCGTCGACCATCAATTCCATACGAAGATGGTGTTCAAGAATCGGATGGATTGTTCGCCAACGTTTCCCAATAGGAATCTTTTCGCATCGAATCTGCGACACAAATAGCTGCCATGTTGACGATGTGTCGAACACCGTCTTGTCGAGCCACCAGTTGAACAGGATGCTTCATTCCCTCAAGAATTGGGCCCGTCATCTCAGCATCTGCGAGTTGTTCTAGCATCTTGTACACGATGTTCGCTGATGCTAGATTTGGTAGGACCAACACGTTTGCAGGACCGGTGAATTCCATGAATGGGTATTCCTTCTGAACGTTTGAATCGAGGGCTGTATCCGCTTGCATTGGCCCATCGATAACCAGTGTAGGATCGAGAATGCGAGCCATTTCAACGGCTTCTTCAATTCGATCACTCCGTTGTGCACGGGTGCTACCAAAATTCGAAAACGAAAGCATGGCAACCTTCGGATCGACACCGAATCGACGAGCAACCTTGGCCGTTTGAACAGCAATTTCTGCAAGTGTTCTGCTGTCTGGGTACACATTCACGGTTGCATCAGCAAGGAACAGAATCTTTCCTTTGATGGTGACCATGTAACAGCCAATGAGGCAATGGGCATCGTCCGAGGCCCCGATGGTTTCCAACACTGGGCGAAGAACATCGCTGTAATTTCGACTCACACCGCCAACGAATCCGTCTGCATCTCCTGCTTCGACCATTTGACTTGCGAAGTAAGGTCGACTCTTGAGCAATCTTGCAGCATCGACCCTTGTCACACCTTTTCGCTTTCGTCGCTCAAACAATGCATCCGTGTAAGCACCTTTACGGCGTTCATCGAAACGGGGGTCATAGCATTCGTAATCGAAGTTGAAATGCATTTCCTCCATCATTCGAGCAATACGGTCGATTGGACCAAGTAAGATTGGTTTGCAGATTTTCTGTTCAGCCAACTGAGCCGCTGCGCGAATAACCTTCTCATTGTCACCTTCTGGGAACACAATACGCTT
>DUJC01000063.1:3264-12733 GCA_013330015.1 Candidatus Poseidoniaceae archaeon
CTCGTACTCAAAATCAAAGTGCATCTCTTCCATCATACGAGCAATTCGGTCAACTGGCCCCAACAAAATTGGTTTGCAGATTTTCTGTTCAGCCAACTGAGCCGCTGCGCGAATAACCTTCTCATTGTCACCTTCTGGGAACACAATACGCTTATTTCGACGACGAACTTGATTGATGATGCTACGCATAATCGAGTAGGTCATTCCCAATCTCGCTTCCAAATCTTCTCGATAGGCTTGGAGTGAAAATTCTTCAGCAGAAACCGAAGCAATTCCTTCTTCTACAGCCGCTTGTGCAACAGCAGAAGCTTCCCAAATCAAAACACGTCGATCGAACGGTTTTGGAATGATGTATTCGGGACCGTACTCCATTGTCGCACCATCATACGCAGCTGAAATGTAATCAGGAACGGGTTCTTTTGCAAGTGCTGCAAGTGAACGCGTCGCGGCCATCTTCATGTTTTGCGTAATGTCTCTTGCTCGGACATCGAGCGCACCACGGAAAATGTACGGGAACCCAAGGACGTTGTTGACTTGATTCGGATAATCGGAACGTCCTGTTGCGATAATGGCGTCATTTCGAACCTCAAGGATTTCCTCTGGCATAATCTCAGGAGTTGGATTTGCAAGTGCGAACACAATTGGTTTTTCCGCCATTGCAGCAACCATGTCCTGCGTAACCAAACCTCCCTTGGAAAGACCAAGAAGGACATCAGCGCCACTCATTGCATCGATGAGTTGACCGTCTTCACATTCAGCAGCAAACTTTGCTTTGTATTCATTCAACTCGCCTCGATCCAATCGAGACTTGGTAATGATACCTTGCGAATCAACCATCTTGATGTTCGAACGCTTAACTCCAAGCGCCACGTAGTGTTCTGCACAGGCAAAAGCAGAAGCTCCAGCACCAACGACAACGACTGAAATTTCATCCAGTTTCTTCTCTTGTAATTCAACAGCATTCAACAAGGCTGCTCCTGAGATAATCGCAGTTCCGTGTTGATCATCGTGCATGACAGGAATATCGGTCGCTTCTGCAATCCGACGTTCAATTTCGAAGCATTCTGGGGCTTTGATATCCTCAAGATTGATGCCTCCAAATGTCTTGGAAATGTTCACGACGGTTTGGATAAATTCTTCTGGATCCGTAACATCAATTTCGATATCAAATACATCAATATCTGCGAAAGTTTTCAGCAAAAGCCCCTTTCCTTCCATGACCGGTTTGCTCGCAAGAGCCCCAATGTTGCCAAGACCGAGAACTGCAGTACCATTCGAAATGACGGCGACTAGGTTGCCTTTGGACGTATATCGATACGCATCTTCAGGACGTTCTGCAATCTCCAAACAAGGATAAGCGACACCAGGAGAATATGCGAGTGAGAGTTCATGGGCCGTGGAATGAGGTTTTGTTGGGACGACCTTAATTTTCCCTTGGGGCGCTTCTTCGTGGTAATCGAGAGCTTCTTTCCGAAGAAGTTGGTCTTTCTTATCGCCCATATCGTTCCCCTCAAAGCAACCTTGAATGCATCAATGGTTTGAGTCTTCGCTCCGTATAGGTCCCATTTGATGCATTCTCAATGTCCTTTTTGCATGCCGAGTCATATGGAAGGACTATGGAATACATCCATCCATACGCGGCTGAGGGGAACGTATGCGCTCTCGAATTATTGCAACAATTGGGCCAGCCAGTGATCATGTCGATACGCTTGCAGAGATGATGCAAGCGGGCATGAACATCGCTAGACTCAATTATTCACATGGAGATTTTGAAGGGAAAGAACAGACGATTCGCAACATTCGTCAAGCAGAATCAGATACAGGCTTGCACATTGGTTTACTTGCCGATCTACCCGGTCCTAAACTCCGACTGGGTCGATTTGAAGGTAAAGTTGAACTGTTGCGAGGAGAACTCGTTGACCTTCACTGTGGATTCCAAGAAGGTTTACCGCCTCAGAGTACAACAATTCTTGGCGAGATGGTCAAGACACTTCCTGTTGAATGGGGTGGATTGTCTAAGGACCTGCAAAAGGGTGATCCGGTTCTTCTCTCCGATGGTTTGATTCGACTTGAGGTTCTCTCAGCTCCAGATTTTGAAGATGAAATTGTTCGCTGTCGCGTCGAAGATGGTGGAATCTTAACGGAGCGAAAAGGAATCAACGTACCAAGAACATTGGTTAAACTTCCAGCGGTTGGATCACACGATCTTGCATGTCTTGATCATGCCCTTTCGCAAAATGTCGACTTTGTCGCTGTTTCTTACGTTCGTAGTGCAGATGATTTGCTTCCTGCCCGAGAACGTATTGAGGCGGCGGGTGTTCACACATGGATTGTTGCTAAAATCGAACATCCGGCTGCACTTGAGGACTTAACGGCCATCGTCGAATCAGCAGATGTTGTCATGGTAGCGCGTGGCGACTTAGGCGTTGAAATCCCCCTCGAAGAAGTACCTGCTGCACAAGAACGTATTGTCTCAGCATGCCTTGAGCGTGGAACGCCGGTTGTTGTCGCAACACAAATGCTGGAGAGCATGGTCAATCATGCTCGCCCAACTCGTGCTGAAGTCACCGATGTAGCAACGGCCATTCGTCAACACGTGAGTGCTGTCATGTTATCTGGAGAAACCGCAAATGGCCACCATCCTGTCAAGGCTGTTGAAACGATGGCGAGAATTGCGGAAACGGTTGAACAATCGACAAAAGGACTTCCTGACCCACCTGCTCTTGCAGCGTATGTCTCGACGCGTGTGATCGCAGGTGCTGCTGTCGATATTGCAAGAGAGACCAACGCAAAGCATCTCATTGTAGGAACCGAGCATGGTAATGCGGCCCGCCTCATGGCTGCACATCGCCCAAGGATTCCAATCTACGCGATGACAAATCGAATTCGAGCTGCTCGAAGGACAACGATTCTACCCGGCGTTGAGAGTCTTATCGTTGAGGAACAAACACGTGCGCGATCAACCGTTGCGGAAGCGGTCAAACAACTTCATGAGCAAAAGAAAATCCGTCCTAACGATACGATTGTAGCCATTTCAGGCTCACCGCTTGCAATCTCTGGACGAACCTCTACCATTCGACTCCTGTATGTCAACGAGAATGGCGAATTGTCCGATTTGGAATGAAGTATTTTCGTTCATTCAATCGCTTCTACGGAAGCACGAAACATCACCACGTTGATGTCGATTGTGATTTCTTCATCGTCATCCACTCCAACGAATGGTGTGTTGCTGTTGGTGTCCAACTCGAGGGTAATCGAAAGGAGGCCCTTGCCCCACCCATCATCCGTCCAACCCATGAGGGCCTGAAATTCATTGATTGAGCGAACCGTTATGTCTTCGCCATCAAATTCTGGATAAACACTGAGTCGCAGATCAATAGGGACGCAACTACTGTCTTGCCCGGACAAATTGTTGCTTGGATCGTCCCATTGTGCCGTCAAATCGTTGCGCACAATATCGCCTGCAATTGAATCACATTGGTTGCCACTCAGAACCCCGGCAGTTTCCTCGCCGACAATTTGCGCTTCAATGTAGCCAATCCGATAACCATCTGGAACGGAAAAATCAGTCATATCAAATGTCAAATCTCTGGTTTCTTCGTCCTGCAAGACAACCGTCTGCTGCGTTGTATCGCTCGTCGTTTCAAAGGTCAACAGCCATTCATTGTCTTCGCTGAAATTTTGGATAACATCATGTCTGTAAACAAGGGTATCGTATCCAGTATAACTGAACACGACAACCAAGGCAAGGACGGTTGCTGCAATGTATCGATTTGCAGTTGAATTTGAGTAGAGATTCGTCAGCACATCACGAACATCACCACTGTCTTTTGTCATTCTTTCACCTCATGTTATTGAAGAGTACAAAAAGCACAGGACCACGGTAAATACAAGGAGAGATCCCATGGCCTTAGAGAAAAACTCGAGTTCCGTCACATCCAAATCGGGCTCATGTATTTCCTTTAATGATGACAATTTCTTTGAAATGCTCTCGCTCTGTTCAATCAGTTTTTCCATGATTCGCTCCTCCCAACCGATGAAGATTGCAACGACCATGGCAAGAATCGCTGAGGAAATCATTTGTGATACTGGGAGGAAGGATTGAAGCAATTCGATCATGGTGGACGATACGATGAGCAACATCAAGATGACAATAATTCTCGTCAGCCAACGATTTTCTTTCGACCCCGAGTCAATGACATCAAAATTCAGCAGAACGTACATCGAAATAAGCGGCGTAAAGAGAAGAACCAACGCGCCCGTCGTAAACGTGTACCAGATGTCGTAACTTTCTGGGAAATCATTGCACACGGTGTTCATGCAACTGTTCACGATATCAAGAACAGCATAATCTGCAATTCCACTGATTAAACCGACACCAAGGATGAGATAGATGATGATGGTGAATCCACTTCTTCCTTTTGCCTGGGCCCGCCATGTTTCTCCAGCAGCAAGGGTGAGTGTGGCCACCGCTCCAATCGTCGTCATCACATTGTAGCCAATCCAAGTGGGAATTCGTGAAAAGTCTCCAACGCCCGATTGAATCGCATTTCTCCCAATGAATTCATCATTGATTGAAATCAATTGAGCCAACCACCACGTCATTTCTGCTCCGTGCAATGCAATGATGATCAAACCTGCAGCAAAGGAAAGTCGGCGTGCTGTCTCATCCCCATACTTAATCTCGTCTGTGAGGAAGCGGAAGTAAACAGAAATGAGAATGATAAATCCAGGAATGTAGACGATTCGGGTGGCGCCGACGTATTTGTAATCCATAAGTAACATGCTCACAATAAGGACCAAACTCAGCACACAGACAAAGTACGGAACTGCCTTAATTCGTGATGCTTTCTGTATGATAGGATATGGATAGAAGAACGTAAACGAAGCTCCAAGAATGATTGAAACTAAACCGAATGAGTATTGGGTATATCGAAAAAAATCCAAGTCAACACTGGAATCTTCAAAGGCTTCTCGAACTGCAGTTGCGGCATAACTAACTCCCATGAATAGGATAATCCAGCTGAGCATCATGCCGCCCATATGGTCAATCCAACCACGATTTGGAGATCGTTTGAGCAGCAATAAGCTGGTGCAACCTAGAAGGATACAAACGATTGCAGCAACTGGTGTCATCGACTCCAGTTCTGCCATAAACGAAAAATCTCGTCATACTATTTACTTATTTTTCCATCATTGCCCTTAGTGTGCATTAATACCAGATCGAATAACCGCTGGAAAAGCAACCTCACAACCACCACGTACAATCTCTGGACGAACCTCCATCATTCTACTTCTGTATGCGAACGAGAAAGGCGAATTGTCCGATTTGGAATGAAGTGTTGTTCTATCAACGACACAGGGCCTTTATGTAGTGAAGTGATTGCATTATCAACATGAGCAACCGCAATGCCGACCGTCGAGGACCAAAGAAGGCCCTCTTATTGACCTCGTTAATGCTTCTTGCATCGTGGTCTGCTGGACTCGCTGGTGTGCCGTTTGCCTCTGCTCACGAAACGGACGATGTGGCCGCATGGCCTCTTTCTGGCTCCAACGACACCGGGTGGATTCAGTTGGATGCAATCGTGGGCAATGACCCAATTCTCTCCAATCAGGCAACAGCGGATTGGGTTCTGGAATTCGCCCCTGGAGCAGAGATTTCGAACGTTTCACTCCAAGTCCATGTCAACGGTTCGAACGGCCTCATGATCAACGAGCCTCTTCTCGTCGCCAACGACATCGGTATCAATCTGTTCGATTGGAGAGGGCTAGGAACTCTAGGCGCATCCGATTCTTTTGATGGAGCAAATCCTTACTCAGACCGACTCTCTCCCAACAGCGCCTCCGGTGCAGGTTGGACATTGCCCTCGGATGCGGACATCACAGAGTTAGCCTTTGAAGCCCTAGCACCAGTTGACCCAATTACATCGTTCGCTCCTGTGAGCATTCCCCTTTACAACGCAGTTCAACATCCAAACGATGGGCAACTCTACTTGCAGGGCAGCACATCCATTCTTGTTCTCGATGCGAACAACGATCCTGCAGTCATTGACCTCTACGACTTCGATGACCTCAATTCTGAGATTGTAAGCATCGCTATTGGTCCGAGTGGCAACATCCACGTCGCCTTCGCAGATGGTATGTTCAAACTCATTTCGCAAAGCGACGGTACAATAAGCGACGGTTTACCAGATGCTGGCTTTGAAATTGGACTGTTCGAAGTGCTTCCATCGGGCATCTACGTCATGACAAATGATGGTACACTGCTCCAACTTGACGCCTCCAACACATGGAGCCAGATTGTTTCTGCCAACTCGAACAGTTGGCCTTTGTCGACGGAAGTCAACGATCTCCACGAGGAGAGCGGAATATTGTATGCCGCAACCGATAACGGTGTTGGACGCTACGATTTGAACAACAATCAGCCCCTTTCCGCTTGGAGTTCTGCCAACGTCCTCCACAGCGACGATGTCACGAAAATGGAATCCGCTGGCAATCAACTTCTCTTCGCATCAAGCGACAATGGACTTGCCCGATACAATTGGAATTCGGGTTTTTGGCTGGCGACATGGAGCGATGCGAATTGGTTGCCATCCAACGAGGTTGAAGGAATTCAATCGCATCAAGATACGCTTCACATCATGAGTGGTGATCAACTGCTTCGCTACAATCTCACGACGGGTGTCTTTGGTTCCTCCATCCCACTCAACAACCTCAACCTCACTGACTCTGGATTCAATGCCTTGTTCGCATGGGAAGCCAACGGGGAACGTGCTCCGTCATCGATGATGCATGTTGCAACAGATGGCGGTCGTATTGTTCTGATCGATGCGAGTATGCAGAGCACCTTAGCTCGAGAAATTGTTCTCGCAACTGGTCCATCCGATGCTGCGCTTACCGATGCACTCGAACACAACGGTATCCTCTATGTGGCCGGGTATTTCTCTGAAACGGTTGACCGATTCGATATTGCATCGTCTGTATGGCTTGCGCCAATTAATCTCGGCGATGTGGTCACATCGCTCGCCGTCACGGGCGATACGATCATCGCGGGTACACTCGATGACGGATTGTTCCTCATTGAGAACGGTTCGATTCGCACCAATATTCCTGCTGGAAATAATCCAGATGCCAATACAAAGTACATCGTTGACATCGCAGCTGACGGCGATTGTACGACCACAGCAGGTTGTCAAATTCTCTTTGTTCAGGAATACGCTGCATTCAGAGCTGATGTTGATTCCACTGCTGTTGGATCTCCAACGCTGCTTACTTCCAGTACAAATTTCATTGGACAAGTCGCAACATACGCAGGAGTGGGTTACTGGTCGTCCAATGAAGGTCTTCTTCGCTACGACATTGCAAACGATACGTTCCTTGCAGCATGGGGCTCAACCGGCGTCAATGGTGTCGACAATGCTCCAGTTGCTGTCGTTGGAGATGTTCTCCACATGGGTCTAGCAGGCTATGGAGTTGCACGAAAAGATCTTGCAACAGGCGAGATTCTCACACCAATCACCTCCCAAAACAGCATCATGACCTCCAACACCATCTATGCATTGGAGGTCAATGGAAACGACCTGTGGATTGGAACGCAGCAAGGCGGATTCATTTGGGATGGGTCATCGATGAGTCAACTCTCGACCTCTGGAAGTGACTGGACGCGCCGTCCTTCGCAACACTTTGACTTCGAATACGATGGAAACTGGATGTACTCAGGAACAAACATCGGTGTTTGTCGCTACTCACCAGGCAATGGAGCTATCGATGATTGTCTCAATGTTTACGATGGTATGCCAAACTGGGGCACGTACGTTGTAGGCGTCAACAGCACCACTGTTTTCGGTGGAACGTTCAGCGGTGTGGGGCTTATCGATAAGAGCAGCTTCACCGTCGAAGATGAGTGGGAAGCGACTGCATCAACCTCGGATGCTATTGTCGAAGTCATCGATGATATTGCTTACATCGGACTCACTGGAATTGGTGTGGCTCGCTGGGACATTAGTAACAGCCAATGGCTCACAACATGGACGGAGGATAATGTACTTGACAATGGAAACGAGGATGTTACGAGTCTTATCGCTGACATTCGGCCAGGATACATTTGGATCGGAGGGCAAGATGGATTCCAGCTTCTAGGAACTGCCAACGGTACTGAATTCTATGATATTGAAAAATCGAATTCACTCTATTCAGGAAATGGAAATCCATTCGACTTGACGATGTATGGATACACAATGTACTATCATCAAGGGACTTCAAGTGACAGCATCTATGGCATCGATGTTGCGAATTTCACATCAATAACGCCACTCGACGCTGGCCAACGTGTTGGAGAGAACGGAGGAGACATTGCTGGATTGAACATCGTTGGCGATATGCTCCTTGCCAGCGTCGTTTCTGGCCAGTGGTGGCAACAAGACGGGAGTGGAGGTATCGCTCAGTACAACCTATCGACGAGCACTTGGGGAACATCTGTTCTGCCATCCGGCCAAGTCGATCGGGTTACTGCGTTCGAATCCTCGAGCGGAAACACGTGGATTTCTTGGGGAGAAATTGCACTCGAAGTCTACAGCTCGAGCGGAACCAAACTCGGAACCTGGGACAATTTTGAATTCCCAATCCGTGAAATCATCGAGTACGATGGACTTGTTCTCATTGCAACCGAAGACGGTGTTGAACGTTTCAATGAAACCTCGTTTTCATGGGAATCGACATGGACGCCTGGGAACGGTTTGCCAAACAACATGGGCGATTGGGTTGGTGAGCTTTGGACGGATGGAACACACCTCGTTGTTGGATCGGCAACCTTCGCAGGTTGGGGCGGATTCCAGCGGGGTGTTGTCGGCCATCTTGATGGCTCAACTGGAACATGGTCGACGTTCAATACTGGACAAAACGGTGTGCCAAACGGATACCCACTCTCGATGACCGAGTGTGGCTCGTATCTATACATTGGACTGTTCAACAACAATGGTGGAGTCATGTACATGGACTTGAACACCTCTTCGGTGGTTGGGTCATTCACGACATCTGTCTTGAGCAATGGACGTGTGGCCTCTGTTGCGTGCGATGCTGTTGATACACTCTACGTTGGTTACGATGCGGACAACCAAGGCATTTCCAAGTACGACACGGTATCTGGATCGTGGCTAGCAAAGATTACCTCTGCATCCAATGGACTTCCAACGGATCCTGTTTGGCTTGATGCAATGGATTTCTCAAGTGGTAAACTCATGATCGGCTACGATGATTCGGGTGGATTTGCTATCATTTCAACCCGAGGAACAGTTACAGGACAAGCGAGTGTTCAGCAGGTTGGAACACCGGTCACATCGGTCAAGCACACTGGAACAGAGTGGTTGATTGGACAAGCAGGTGAAGCGAGTGGTTACTCTCGCGTTGACAAATTGGGTACATCTGGCTTGTACACCGCATTCGAACTTCCAGCGCTTGTCAGTGGAAACAT
>DUJC01000063.1:13139-13612 GCA_013330015.1 Candidatus Poseidoniaceae archaeon
ACAGCGGGCATCCTCCAAGGTTCGTTCAACTCGAACGGCGGTATCGATTGGGAGAGGGGCTGGTCCTTCCCATTCTCAACAACCATTGGTGACATGCTGATGGATGGGGCAACCATCTACATCTCAACATCTAGGAATGGTCTCTACGTCTTGGATACCACGACAGGAACGCTCCAACGACAAACCGGATCCATCCATGACAGTCTTGGAGGTTTGGACATGCATCAAGCCAATGGGGTTTCAACCCTCTACGTCGGATTGCTAGGAACCTTCTCCACTGCTGCTGGTGTACAATCGTACGATGTGGCAACACAGCAGTTCGGTTCAGGACAGTTGCTTTCTGGACTTCCATCCGACAATATCCAAGGTTTTGCTGTGTCAAATGACCACGTTTACGTTGCTACACAAAATGGAATTGGTCGCTGGAACATGTCTGCAAACGATTGGGACAACCCACTTACGACGGCAGATGG
>DUJC01000063.1:13982-16795 GCA_013330015.1 Candidatus Poseidoniaceae archaeon
AAACACACTCTACATCGCATCTGGAAGTGGTCTGACACAATACATCCCAACCACAGGAGCGATAACGACCAACACAAGCGCTGATGGATTGCTTGGGAACTCTGTATGGTCGATTGAAACCTATTCGCCTCCAAGCGTAAATCAAGCTGTGCAACTCGTTCTCGGACACGATGGTGCTGGCTCAGAACGCCCAGGTGTGTCGATGGTTGATTCTTCTTCAAACAGCGTGATTTCTACGCATCGATTCGATCAACTTCCTTCAAACTACGTCACCGCAGTCGCATCCGATTATGCAGGATTGCACATTGCAACCGATGTGGGACCATTGATTCACTACGATGGATTGTCAAACGAGTTTGAAGACGGTTTGTCAAGTTCACAAATCTCATCATGGCCGATCTACAGGATGAGCAGCGATGGAACGCATCTCATGATGATGGGATTGAACGCAATGACCATCGTTGAAGCGCATACAACCTCGCACTCAAGCGTCAAGTCAGCCATTGTACAAAATCCAACCAATGTTGCTGTCGGTTCAAGCGGTTTCTGGTTAACGACCAGCGACGCTGGACTACGCGGTTGGACACCGGCAACGGCCTTCGACGAAATGGAGAGTCAAACCTCTCGTTATGCGAATCCACTCAACATTGGCTTCAATTCTGAATATATGGAGGTCACCAATATGACTCACCCCGGATTTAGCATCGATCTTGTTACTCCAGATGCTCCTGTTTCGTTGAACAGCTCGATTGGCCAACCTGGCGTACATGGTCTTCTGTTCCAAACGGTGCCACTCATTATGACCTCTCCCGTATCGAATGCTGCAGTTTGGGCAAAGTCGACCACACTACGGTACGACGCAGTGCTTGAATTAGACAACAGTACTGGTGTTGAAGATGGTCTTCAACTCGCCATCAACAATGGACAACTCATCAATGGTACTCGCTTTGTCCCAATCAAGTTGATTTCACCAACGAACGGTTCAATTCAAGTTCGCTTGACGTACGATTGGGTTCGATTGGATACACCTGTTGAAATTGCTGACATGTACGATCGTCCCGATGACGGTGGAGGTGCTCTCACGGTCGAATGGACATTGGTCCATGATCCTGATTTCAGCAGATACCTCGTTTATGTGAGCGACCAACCATGGACGGGACTTCCAACGGATATCGATCTTGTTGGCAGAATCATCGACAAATCTGAATCAATTCACAGCCGATTGAAAGCCGATGTCACAACTGCGAATGGTGTTCCCCTGGTCGACGGTGTCGAATACTACGCCCTCGTTGTGGTTGAATACAACAACGGCAGATATGGTCTACCGAGCCAAATCTTCGGGCCCGTCACGACGAGCAACGAAGTCCCAACACCGCCTGAATGGGCAACTGCTCAACCACTAAGCGGCGGTGTAGCTGGCGACTTGGAGACCGAGTGGGCACGTTGTACGGCATTGGATTTGCAAGAGACGAGGATTTATGCATCGACGCAGTCGATGACCGACATTCTTGGCCTCTCTATTGAAGCTTCTGTCCTTCCAACAGAAGGGAACACAACCATTCTGAATCTCGAACCAGGAAAGCCGTACTGGCTTGGGTTCACGTGTGTCGATCTCACAGGACAGGAGGACATGATGAATGCTACAATTATTGGTCCTGTGGTTCCAACTGGAGGTGTCGATGACGGCATTCCTCCAGCGAAATTGCAGAATGTTTGGGCCATTGACACGCCCGATGATGAGGGTGGTCGAATCACAGTCGGCTGGGATGCAAGTGATGCTGATGATTGTGCATACTACGTCGTTTACATGATTACAGGTGTCGTCTTTACAACAGACCCATCATCTGTTGCTGGTTTCTCGGAATCAACCGTTGTCAACAATTGTGATGACAATTCAACCATCGTTTCAGAACTTGACGACCTCCCATTGGCCAACGGTCTTGAGTACTACATCGGCGTTGTTGCATTCGACACTTGGCTCAATGGTAACCTCAACGATGTTGAGATTGTAACTGCAACACCAATCGATAATTCGAATGGAGCTGCGGTGCCACCAAATCGAATTGAAAGCATCCAAGCTTACGATCATCCAGACGATGATGGGACTGCAATCGACGTTGTTTGGTCGATTTCAGATGCCGGGGATTTCAGTCAATACGTCATTTGGGCCGCAGACAAGCCTGTCGATGATGTCAGTTACCTTTGGAATTTGTACGGCGACGATCCTGCATCCTGTGGATGCATCGTCATTGACAAACAGTGGATTGATGAAGACAAAAATCCGATTGAATTGACGCTGAATACGGCATTGTACGGATTAGGAGGCAACAGCGAATTGTTTGGCCCAGGTGATACGCCACAACTGATTAAGCCTGAAATTGAACTGTTCGTGACTGTCACTGTTCACGACGTGCAAGGTAACGTCTTCACGGACGATTTGCTTTCAGCGAGTGTCGTGCCAATCAACAACTTTGAGGATACAACGCCTCCGCCTCGATTGGAAAATGTAAGCCTCACAGATCGACCGATGGATGACGGATCTGCATTGCTCCTTGACTTTGAACTCTCTTCGGCTGGTGATGTAAGTCAGTACGATGTGTATGCTGCTTCCTGGTCGTTTACGAGTGTCGGTGTTGGAGCAGACGGACCAAATGCTCCGATTGCTACACTCGAGCGTAATCCTAATCTGCCGTTCAAGATCTCTATTCTCGCTGGAGATCTCCCCGTTCTTCCAGGCCAAGAGACTTGGGCAGCCGTCGTCCCGGTTGATTCATCTGGCAATGCTATCAAGACAGACTTGACCGTCGTTCGTG
>DUJC01000133.1:0-4586 GCA_013330015.1 Candidatus Poseidoniaceae archaeon
CCAATGAACACACCTAGGGAAGCCAGTGCGTTCCCGAGTGGATCGATAAAGAAGGCCAAAGCAATGGTGTGATGCAACGTAAAGATACCAGCAGACAGAACAATTGGAAGCCACTTCCCTCCCACCAATTGTTCCAGTTTTGAAGTAATGAACCAGCGGAACACATACTCTTCCAAGACCGAATTGATGAAAATCCAAAAGAGGATTCCAAGAGCCAGTTTCCATGGAACCGTGAGGCCGAATGGGTCAAGGATTTCATACAAATCTTCATCGCGTAACACAAGATCTCCAAGAATGAAATAGGCGATTGCAATTACAACTGCCATGCCTATGCCCAGCAGAGTTGATACCATCCAACCCCCATGTTCAGGCATGGAATAGGAGCGCTCGCCTCCTTCGACCTTGGTGTACCAGTAGGCAGGCAAACCGAACATCCACATCTTAGTGAAAACAAACACAACGGATGCAATCATGCCTGCTTTCAGTGCAAACCCTGTGACAACAGAAACGGTAGGTGCAATACCAACAAGAGCAAGCCCAATCAAAGCACGTTGCTTTTCGTTCCGTGTTGATTGAACGAGTGCTTCCATCAATAAGCCTCAATCTTCGTCCATTTCCATCTTCAGCGCTGCCAACGCTCCAGATGGGCTTGGCAGGTCGGGAAGTGGGAGCGGCTTACCGTCTGGTCCGATCAATGGTGGAAGTTCTGGAAGCGCAGGTTCTGGAGCATCTTGGGTTGAAGCCACTGCTTCAAACCCAACATCGAGTTGCGACCGATACTTGAGAATCCGTTGGTCATCGATTCGAATGAAGGTCGCACCGTAGATGTGCCCAGGTTCTGGATTGAGTGGCTCATCAAGAACCGAAAGGCCGTGACCTTCGTTTTGCAAAACGGCAACAAGGTCTTCTCGAACGACGTTCTCTTCCCACATACGTGAGGTTGATGCTCGAATGTCAGCCATCTGAGAACGTCGACGAGTCTCGATTCGTGCTCGAATTTCACTGTGTCGCGAGGCTCGTTCCTTAACCGTAGCCTGAATGTCGGCTTCTTCGACGGATTCAGGACTGACTTCGACAACGTATTCGTCTGCAACGTGAACCGTTTCAACCTCGACAATCGGTAGAACATCCATCGGGACCTCTTTGTCATCGTTGGTTGCAGCCATAGCTGCTTGTTGCGCTTGCTGTGCAGCGAGAATCTTTGCGGCCTTGCGTTCTTTGAGCGACATCGTCTTGGTTGGCTCGGATGGTGTTGTTTCTGCATCCTCTTTTGAGACTGCCTCGGAGGAAGAGGCACTGACCGCTTCCACCGTTTTCGATTCAACGATCGGCTGTGCAGGTAGTTCGAAATCTGGCGTTCCGGAGAGGATGAACACCAAACCAAGAACGACCATGATTCCAATGACGATCCACTGCTGGTTTTCTTGCATTTCACCAACAGTAGCGAAATAGAACAACAGGGTTGCAACAAACGCCAGTGCGATTGTGTTGCGGAAGAATCCCATGCCTATCGCTCCATCCAAGAACTCCCTGCTTATGACGATGATGCCGCCTCGGGTGTTGAAAGTAATTCGAGAAGACCGTCCAGTGCTTTTCGTCGGTGACTGAAGTTCTCCTTGACGGAAAGGTCCACGTCGGCAAACGTCAGCCCGTTGGTAGTATGAGTGATGTCTTCGTTTTCGATATCATTTGGTACAAAGATTGGATCAAATCCGAAACCAGCCTCTCCGCTTGCTTTTGCAGCAAGGACGCCTTGACAAACACCTCGAGAAATGAAGACATCGCCATCGAGAAGTAGCGCAGCAACGGCCTGAAACTCAGCGTTTCTGTTGTTGTTCCCTTCCATCAACTTGAGCATACCGTTGCAACCAAGCGTCTTCAAGACATACGCTGAATAGACACCAGGAAAACCATCCAAGGCATCCACAAACAAGCCAGCATCTTCGACCATGAGTGCATCGTCTGGATGCGGAAGATGTGCTTGAGATTGCTCAAGTTTTGAGCGAGCAACGACTTCCAAATCATCGCATTGCGGTTCTGAGATCTCAACGCCTTCAACGACCAATTGCTTGACCTCAAAGCCGAGTGGTTCGAGCGCATGCTTGGCTTCTCGCACCTTCCCAACATTTCCGGTCATGAACCAAACGGTGCGCATGGAGGAGGCTTAGAGGTGGCCATTGATGGATGTTCGGTTTTTTTTGAAACACGAACTTCATGGTCTGTCCCGACAAGCAGCAACCATGCTGCAACAAATTCTGATGGTTGCGCTCGGTGGAGGTATCGGTGCAGCACTTCGTTATTTGACATCGGAATGGATCACAAGCGACGGTTTTCCGTGGGCGACACTCTGTGTCAATCTCATCGGTTCGTTCCTGATGGGAGCCCTCGCCATTGGGCTTGCTGAAAACATAATTTCCAAAGATCTCGCACTCCTTCTTGGAACGGGTTTGCTCGGTGGATTGACCACCATGTCTGCGTTTTCAATTGAAACCATCCAAATGGTCGAACAAGAGAACATAGGTCTTGCAGCTGGTTATGTTGGTACAACTATGTTGCTATGTCCACTTCTTGCCCTTATTGGTTGGAAACTTTCTGGGAAACTTCTAGCCTCAACCTGACCTTTAAGTGGAAAGCCGACTGGGAGGAGACCATGAGCACAGGCCACTTGATTGCCAAACTGAACGAAGCCCTTGGATGGGAATTGCGTGCCATCAACATGTATGCACACTATGCTGCCTACATTCGTGGAATTCATCGCCTTCAACTCGAGCCACACTTCAGTGCAGAAGCCAACGAATCAATGGTTCACTCCAACATTGTTCGTTCTGCCATCGTCAAACTTGGTGGCGTTGCCGTGACCGAGCGTAATGCTACTCCAATCGAACATGTCTCATCCTACCTCGACATGCTCGCTGAATCGTTGAAAACAGAAACCAAAGCCGCTGAAGTGTATGGTGAATTGATGGCCCTGATTGAGGAAGCAGGCGACGCTGAGTTGTACGATACTATCGAACAAATCTATCTTGCAGAAGTCCGAAGTGTCGAAGAATTGCGACGTCTGGCTGAATAATCAGACACGAATGCTGAGCATTCGCTCGAGTGCGATAAGTGACCCTTCCTGCACCTCTCTCGAAACTGAGATTTGGTTGTGAACTTGACCATCTGCGAGTTTCTCGAGAAGATCCATCAAATAAGCGGGGTGAATCATGTACATGGTCGAACATGGACAAATTTCTGGGTCAAGGCATTCGATGTGCTTGTCAGGGTGGTCGTCTGCAAGACGTGCAACCATGTTGATCTCCGTTCCTATCGCTACCGTCGATCCTTGTGGAAGATTGTTGACGTAATTGATGATGTATTGCGTTGAACCATTTGCATCGGCAACGTCAACCGTTTCTTTTGGACATTCAGGATGTACCACGACAACCCCTTCTGGATGACGTTGCCGGAAGTCTGCTATTTGACTCGGTTTGAATCGCTTGTGAACCGAACAAAATCCATGCCAGAGAATGATACGAGCATTGGATAGGTCTGAGCTGGCACCTACGTTCGGTGTCCATGTCGGCATCTGATCCTCGGTGATTCCCATTCGCAAACCGGTGTTTCGTCCAAGGTGTTGGTCTGGGAAAAACAGAACCGCCCCGTTTGATCCTGCTCTATCAAAGGCCCACTGCAAGATGCCCTCAGCATTTGACGATGTGCAAACAATACCACCGTGTCGGCCAACGAAGTCTTTGAGATCGGCACTGCTGTTCATGTAGGTCACAGGGACGAGATACGATGCACCCTCTTCTGCGATTGAGGCAGGGTCTTCTTTTTTGATTGGATCTTGAAGGTTGGTTGACGCAAGCATCTCAGACCATGCTACCTCAACATCGACGAGTGTTGCCATATCGGCCATTGAACAACCTGCTCGCAGATTTGGAAGCATGACAATTTGTTCGTCCGAAGTGAGAATATCAGCAGATTCGGCCATGAAATGGACACCACAGAACACGATGTACTTAGCATCGGATTCTGCAGCCTTCTGACTGAGCATGAACGAATCGCCAAGGAAGTCTGCATGCATGACAATGCTATCGCGTTGATAGTGGTGGCCTAGAATCAACAAATCCTCACCAAGTTGTTGCTTCAATTCAGCGATTCGCTCTGCAATCGCCACATCCTCAGGCGACATCGATGTCGATGAGAAGTCGACTGCGCACATAGCCAATGAAACAGACATGCGTATCGTATGTTCCAACCCGCCCACTAATTTCAACCCATTGGCATCGCTGACCTTATCAAAAGAAGGCAATTCCGTCGTTACAATGGCATTCACTGCTGATGAGCGACTGTACCTAGGTGCAGAGGCGGAAGTGTGGCGTGGCTCGTGGATGGGCCTGCCTGCAGTCCGCAAGCAACGTCGTCTTCGCTCATGGCGTCATCCAGATTTGGACGACCGATTGGGTCGACGACGAATGATTGCAGAGGCACGATTGATGGTACGCCTCCACAAGAGCGGACTGAACATACCCGTCCTGTACGATTGCGATGTTGTTGCGCAACAACTGGTCATGAGCAACGTTCCAGGTCAGCCACTCATC
>DUJC01000133.1:4972-5808 GCA_013330015.1 Candidatus Poseidoniaceae archaeon
GCTGGTCGAAGCATCCGGATGCTTCACCGTCAAGCCATTGTCCATGGTGATCTTTCAACCAACAACATCATGATTACTCCTGAAGGAGAGGCTGTGCTCATCGATTTTGGTCTTGCAAAGATTGAATTTGAAATTGAACTCTATGGTATTGATTTGCACGTTTTGTTCGAGATTCTCGGTGCATCACACCCGCATCGTGTAGGAGCGATGGAAGCCGTGCTCGAAGGATACGCACAATGTGAAAATAACCTTGGCCCTGCTCCGACGACCTCCGGAGGCAATCCAGTTTCGATGAGCGATGTTCTCGAGCGCTTCGATCTTATTCGGACTCGAGTGCGTTATCATGGATGATGTTCTTTGATCGGACTTCATCTTGACGCTGCATGATGTAGATGAAGGTCAAAGCAATCAGAAGGAGAACGGACCATTGAAGAACGATACTCGAGTATGTTGCGAGTTCAGTTCCCCGTGTTAGGACATTGATGGTAACTTCGCCATCGTCTTCGACTTCGATGTAAGCAAGACCACCTTCGAGAGCGATGGGGTTCACCTGATCGATGGTGTCTGATGTCAGTTGTTCGGAGTAATTCGTTGCAAGATGCAACTGATGGATTTCCCAGTCACCGTATTTATCGGTGAAACTGAGAGGATTGTAGTGATCTTTGGCTTCCCAAACAACATAGCCATAGCCCATTGAAAGATTTCCGACGGGATAAATTGGGTCGAATCCGAGCCACTGTTCGCCCGTTGAACGGTCGTAAATGACCATTCGATCAAGAGCTGAAACGTTCATTCTGACCGCAATGTGTTGTGAATCAAAGGACACTTGTTCAATG
>DUJC01000145.1 GCA_013330015.1 Candidatus Poseidoniaceae archaeon
TTGGCAAGAGGGAAGTGGAGAACGCACACGATGGGAATACAAAGATTGGGGCAACAACAACAACATCACACCTGGATCGGTTGTTCGTATCGAAGGTGCTTCGGTCAACGAATATCAGGGCCGTATGTCCCTGAACATCAACCAATCCTCACGAATCGCTGTCCTACGAGAAGGTTCGCGCCCTGTGGTTGCGCCTGGTGAGCCAGTTGATATCGCGACGCTACCAAACGATGGATACGTGTGTGTTGTAGGACGCTTGATGTCCTCACGTGCTGACCAAATCCATCGAAGAGATGGAAGTGGAAGCATCGACGTCGTTCGTGGCCGTCTTGCCGATGAGTCAGGCGCTATTGGCTTCTTGTCATGGGAGCCGTTCGAATACGAGGTAGGTACCTTGTTGAAGATTGATGGAGCACAAGTCAAAACCTTCCGTGACACGCCTGAGTTGAACTTTGGACGTACCACAAAAATTGAGCCATTCCATGATGCCAACTTTGCCAATGCAGACACGCTCAAGCAAGGCATGGTCTCGACCATTAGCACACTTCGAGACGGTTCAAAAGATGTCGAAATCGTCGTCAACATCACATCCTGGGAAAAGAGAACGTTCACCAAAGATGGTGAAGAGCGCTACCTGTGGTCTGGCCAAATTGCAGACCCAACGGGCCAGTGCCGCGTCAGCGCTTGGACCGATTTGCCAATCGATACCTCGTCCCTACCGATGACCGTTCGCATCACAGATGCACGTGTTCGTGCTTGGCAGGGCATCCCCGACATTACCATCGACCGTGAAGACCAATTGACCATCCTCGAAGAAACACCATGGGAAGGAGAACTCGACCTTGAGAACCTCAAAGTCGAGGTGCCTCTTGAAGAGCTTGTCTCAGGGCCAAGTCGAGTTGGCATCTTAACACGAGGAACCATCGTCTCCGTGCGAGAGGATTCTGGAATCATCATGCGATGCCCAGAATGCCGTCGGGTACTTCGAGAAGGCCAGTGTTTTGAACACGGGGCTGTCGAAGGTAACGAGGATGTTCGTCTACGCCTTGTCCTCGATGATAAGGCATCAACTTGCGCCCTCCTCATTTCGAAAGATGCAGCATTGAAGTTGCTCAATACCGACCATGCAGCGATGGTTGATGAGATTCAGGCCAACGGTTCGATGGCCTTTGTACAGAAGATTCGGGACCAACTTCTCGGATGCGAGGTGGATGTAAGTGGACGTATCATCAACGATGGCCAAGGTGCGATGATTCTCTGCGATGGTGCCACACTCGCAAATGCAGACACTGGCTTGATAGCGACAGAACTTCGTGCACAGTGGGGGTTGCAATGATGGAAACTTCTCGACAAATCCAACGACAACCAGCATGGATCATGCTCGCTTCAGAATTTGGCGAATCAACTCTGAACGAGAAAGGTTCGGGAGAATTCGACCCCACCTTCGTCATCACCAAACTCGGTGCTAAGGTCAACCGAGTCATCGTTTCCGGGCTTGTTGAGCGTCTCGAACTGCGTGAGACGAGCAATGGCTCCCAAATGTACCAAGGCCAACTACGTGACCCTTCAGGCCTACACTACTTCTCTGTTGGAGAATATGCGTCGGAGTCCATGCGAGAATTCGTTGTCCAGTTGCTCGACAAGGTCGATTCTGGAGAACCAGTCCTGCTCAGCATGACTGCGAAGGCTCGCTGGTATCAGACCGATGAAGGTGCCGTCTACACGTCGCTTCGTCCAGAGGAAGCCGCAATCGTCACACGAGAGCGCTACGCTTCTTGGTTGGTTCGAGCATGCGCTGCAACGCTGGAGCGTCTCGACCAACATCAGAAATCACTGAATTGTGAACCAACCAAAGAAGCGATGCTCAAAGAAGGAATTCGACCTGAGATGGTTGACGGAATTCTTTCTGCTCAGACTCATTACGGGCAGATTGACACAGAGGGCTATCGACTCAACGTTATGCAAGCGCTCGACATTGCCGAAGGAAAAATGGCTGCAGCAACGACAGCACCCCCAACACTGAAACTCCTAGATCCTGACTCAGGCGATGATGCAGACGCAAGCGCCGGAGGAGAGGATCTGCAAGCTGTCATCCTTGAATGCATTCAAGCGATGGATAACGGAGAAGGTGTTGATTTCGAATCCTTGGTTCGAAATTTGGCGGCACGTGGCTTTACACGTGAGCAATCCGAAGCGGAATTGGACACGATGAGTGATGATGGCATCCTGCATGAGCCACGATTTGGTTGGTTCAAGATTGTAGCGTGAACAAATTGTTCCATTACATTCAAATCTCGCCTCCACCCTCAACGGCATAGGGGTCAATATGGCAGGCATGGATTTCTTCATTCGACCGGCAACTGGAACAGGTTCTGCAGATTGGATTCGCATTCCCAATGCGGACATCGATGTTAAAATTGCACGACGTCTCACACGCACGATTATTCGTGGTGGAGAAGGTGATAATCTCCATGATGAGGGTGCTGAATCTACGATTTACACGGTTCGCGGAATCCTCTCCATTGATGATTACAAGAAAATCCTGAAAATGTTCCGTACAGGTCAACCGTTCATTCACGATCCATTCGAAGAGCGCGATGTGAAGGTCATATTCGCATCGCTTGAGTACGAAGGATCGACTGAAAAATTTGTTTTCGAACTTATCGAAGACGTTATTTGAGGTGTTGGACATGAGGAAACTTGACGAAAAACGTGAGGTCCTTTACGTGATTCGTGCCATGGATGTTCTCATGTCCTCCGGCATTGGTTTGGAGGCAACCGTTCACAGCATATCTCAAGGAGGATATGGCGTCATTTCTGAGGATTTCAAGAACATGATGGACAAAGTGCGAAAAGGAGGTCGCCCACTTGCAAAGGAAATCAAAGCCCTCATGGGTAAGGTCGAAACTGAGGGGTACCGACGTTTGCTGAACATCATGCACATGAACATCACACAGAATACAGACATCATTGAGACGCTCAAAAAGCAGGGTTCTCGAATGGAGGAAGAACGGACCGAGGACGTCAAAAAGTACATTGAAGATTTGAGCGGCGTTCCAGAATCGTTGCTCTCCATCGGCATGATTGGCCCAATCATTCTCGCAGTTCTCGGTTTATTTCCACAGCTTGTCGGAGACATGGGTTCGTTCTTCAGCATGCCAGAACAATCAACCATCGACGTTGTTGTCAACATTGGCCTTTTCCTCACCCTCTTCGCCATGATTATGATCGGTCTCAAAACCCACACAAAGGATCCTGGATTGTGATATCATGCTCTTTCGTTTCCTTGAATCATTCAGCAATCAACCAATGATGCTGATGCTTGGTGTCGTAGGACTCGCCATGATTGGTGGAGGTATTCCCCCTATTCGTGAGCGCATACGACGACGTAAAATCGAGAACGCACTACCATCCTTTTTGGAAGGACTTTCCGACGAGGTTGGTGCAGGGCTTGGTATTCAGGAGGCTATGCAACATCAGGCAAAGACAGCGCCTGCACCTCTTGGTCCTCTCCTTGTTGAAACGCTCAAAGAAAGCCACTCCTCATCCTTCGATGCCGCACTCTCAAGTTTTGCTACAAAGTCTCGTTCGTCGCAAGTTCAACGTGTTATGCATCTTCTTGAAACTGCAATTGAACAAAACGCTCCTCTCCAAGAGATTTTGATGAATCTCTCCATGGATTACGAGCGTTTGAACGATCTCATGAACAAGCGAGAGTCAGAACTCCAAGGCCGTGGCATCCTCATTGTTCTGTTCGTTTGTATTGGCCTTCCTGGCCTCATCGGATTCCTCGTGGGCCTCTTCACGCCTGCTTCATCCGGCTTCCAGATCGAGGGTTTTCTCTCCACATTCAGTTTGTTCTTTGCTATCGCAAGTGCTGTCGGTGTCGCTGTTTCTGGCCGTATGCTTGGCCGTATGCGAGACACCATGTGGTTCGTTCCTGGTTGGATGGCCATGTCAATGTTCATTTTCCTAGGTGCAACAAAACTCATCGGAGGTTGAACAATGTCTGAACAAATTATCGAACAATACGGAAATGTCACAATCTACACTGAATCCAACCATCCTTCCCCAATTTACCATGTCGAAGGCTCAGTAGCACCAAATCCACACGGAGACCTTGCTGTCTTGTTTGAGGACGACAATTTGGAAGAAGTCATGTACAATGGAGGAACACAATGTGTCAAAGTTGCTCACCGAAAACATGGCATGTGCCGTACGAATGTTTGGATCAACGATGAGGCTGGCCTCCAAATTGCCAAGAACATTGCTGCATTCACGAACGTTCCACTCGGCGACGGTCCGGGTATGGTTCCAATTTTCGATGGACGGCTCCCGGATGGGTCCCGTGTCAACGGCACCATTCCTCCTGTATCCCCAGATGGTCCAACATTGACCATTCGAAAATTCAAGGAAGACCCATTGACAATGATCGACCTGGTCAAGTTTGGAACGGTCAACCCACGTCTTGCTGCCATGATGTGGGTTTGGATTGAAGGGCTCGATAGCCGACCAGCAAACTTTGTTATTGCTGGCGGAACAGGTTCCGGTAAGACAACCACACTCAACTGTCTTGGAATGTACATCCCATGGCACCGCCGCCTTCTAACGGTCGAAGATACTGCTGAATTGCAAGTGTATCATGACCACTGGTTGCGAATGGAAACACGACGAGAACGTCCAGATGGAACACCAGAAGTTGACATGAACGATTGCCTGAAATCGAGTCTTCGTATGCGTCCAGACCGTATCATTGTGGGAGAAGTTCGTGGACCAGAGGCTGCAACGCTTTTGACAGCGATGAACACTGGTCACGATGGTTCCTTTGGCAGCCTGCACGCCAACACTGCCCAAGAAACCGTAACTCGTATGATCAATCCACCAATGAATGTACCACCAATCATGTTGACTGGCCTCGACCTCATCATCATTCAAGCACGACTCCACGTCAATGGGAAAACTGCACGAAAGATTACTGAAGTTGCAGAAATTGCAGGTATGGAAGGATCGAAACCTCGATTGAACACGATCTGGAAGTACAATGCTGCAACGGATCAAATCGAAGAAACGGGAATTCCCTCCAATCTCAGGGAGGTTATTTGCAAAGCAGCCGGTGTAACTCCTGATGTTTTTGAAAAGCACGTTCAACAGCGTCAGCAAATCATCGAAGATCTCATCGCTCGAGACATTACAGACATTCAGTCAGTCACCACAGTGATTCAGAACTTCTACGCTCAGAGTCATCACTGACCATCTTGCAATCGAAGACGAGAGAGTAAAGCATCGACTCGATCGATTTGGCCACGCACGCCACCGACTCGATCTGAAGCATCCGCAACAGATTCTGCAAGTTGCATTTCTGGTTCTTCTTCCTCAACCTGCTTAGGCTTGAATGTCGCAGCGAGGGATTTCAATTCTGCAACAATGGCATCGACGTGCTCATCACTGACAAGGATTCCCGGAGCCAGTCGTGGAATTTGATTTGGTGTCAAGTATCCCAATTCCGTACCAACAATACCTGCACATGCTAGGACACGTGGACGCAGTTCCGAAGTGTTGACAAGATAGCCCTTTGACTCAAGGAATCGAATAATGAGGCTTTGTTGGGCCTCAGAAAATTCGCCTTCACTACTCTCAAGAACGGTCTCAACAAGCGATTCGAACGATGGAAGATTTCCTTCAAGACGTTCAATGGTCCGCCGCACATCATCAGGCAAATGGACTGCACCATGATACAGAATGCGTAACATGCGATTTCGTCGTGCAGCGGATGGGTCTTGCAGTTCCTCTGCCTCGCTGATTTCGAGATGAAGATCGAACAAGGCGTGTAGACGACCTGAGACGGCTGGACTTCTCAAGTCGAGACCGAGTGTTCGTGCCTCTTCCTCAAACTCCATCCGTGCTTGAACAAGATTCCCTCGTCGTCCGGCAACAATTTCAGGAATCCTCTCCCGAAGTTGTGGACGCATTTGCTCAAACATTCGAATCGCCTCACGTTCAGACCACGAACCTGGCTTACTGGAAAGTGCATTCTGTTCTTGCTCAGAGCGGTAGGCTGTTTCCATTATAATGGTCCGAATGGCATCCTGAACCCGTGCTAACTCGACTGCAAAACCGTGATTGGAGAGGCTTGATATGAACGTGTTCATGTCCTCCATGTCGGTCGTACTTCCTACCAAAAGATAGTCTCGAGCTGCCGCTTCGACTTCTGCTCTCCGTGAAGATATTTCCAACAAGGCTGCCTCTTCTTCCAGCGTCGGCTCTTCGGAAGAAAGCTCCTGCAACATTGGAGGTACAGGTTGCTCGATTTCTTTTCGATGAGAGACAAGATTCTCCTCTATAGAGGCCGCTACTTCGGAAAGCGAGGAATCAATACCACCGCTATCTATGGATTCCATTAACTCGGATTCATCTTCGAAGGTCCATCCTTCGGGATGCTCGTTTACAAAACTCTCAACTTCCTCCTCGATGGAAGCCGTCTCGATTTCTTCTTGGTCAGAGTCTCCAGGTGTTGGAATCTTGACTGAGCCACCACCTCTCTTGAGGGAACGTTTGATCGTACCCCAATTCTTGTGTTGCGCAGATAGAACACCTGCAACACGAATGAGGAGTGTTTGACGATTGCCTGAACGTGGTAGTTCCAAGGCTTTGCACAATGCGTGAAGTTCCTCTTTGGTCATCTTGTCGAGGTTCTCTTCCTTGAGCTGTTTTGGATCGTGGTTGAGGTGCAGGTAGAGACGTTGACGTCGGGTTCGTAGTGAACCAGTTTTCTTGATTCCAAAGACGCCGAGGAGGTCGCCGAGGTCGCTGTTGAGGATGTTTTTGAGACCATCCAAGGTCAAATCCCACTCTGGTAAAATGAGGTCGCGAATCAATTGAGCCCGGAGATACTCAACTGAGCCGTTTTTGGCCAGACCATAAGCCGAAGCAATCTCCTTGAGGTCCTCAAGACGTGCCTGATAAAGTTCAGACAAGAGACTCGAACGATTGCTCATTGCTTCACCTAACCGTTGTTGTTTCCTTACAGTATATGTGGTTTCGCTGTCAAATCAGTATCAATGAGCCGTTTTTCGCTTGTATGAATGAGTACGAGATACCTCACCATGAAGGTCGAATTCGGCTAAACCTTCAAACACATTCGACACTCAGGGATTGCCGGTGAGTCGATGGTAACCGCTGAGAAGACCGCACGAGCCATGCTCAAACAAGCCAATGAGTTGGGCAACACGCTACGCGAAATCGTTCGCCGTGATCTCGCCGATGAAACACGACGATTCAACGACACACTCAACCAACGAATTCAACTCGCCAGTGAAGCGATTGTTCAAGCAGTAAAAGCCAAGGAAGCCATCGCCGCAGGTGCATCTTCCATCAACGGTAAATTGGAGAAGGCCCACAGACGATATTCCAAGAACAACAATCTAGAAGAGTTTCGAGGCGTTTTGCAGTCTACGCTTGTCGAAATACAACAACTACGAGAGCAGCATGAGGCGGTTGCTGAGTCTCTAAGAGATGCTCAGACACCAAGCCGTTCCGCTGTGGAAATCGTTGAGCGATTTGCAATCGAATTACAAAAAGCAGCAGGTGGATGGGAAGCGACTGGACGTGAAATCGACGAAATCATCGCTAACCTCTGCGACCCAAATCCTGACGTTGCTCTCGTGGAATTGGAACGCTATCTCACAGAGAACGGGTTTGAGATCGTCCTTGTTGGAGAAAATCGCACCGAGGAGGCCTTGGAAGAGGCTCGTCGACTTCTTGGCTATTCAGACTCATCGGAATGAATACGCATCATTGCCGGTCGCTCTTCGTGGAATTCATCAGGCATGTTTCGAATCTTACGGTTTGTTGCTTGATGCTCAGAAGTGAGGGTGGTTAGAACACTCCCCCACTCTTGCAGCAGATTCACCATTGCAATCCGATGCTTCTCAATCGGCCCGACTTGTTCAGCACAAGCACTCACCTTTCCATCAACACTCAAGGTCTCGATTCGCATCTCAACACGTGTCCCCGACTTGCGTACTTTCTTTTCCGTGTCGATCATTGCAGACATGGTCCAATCGTCGTTGTTTCTTTTCGCTTCGCGAAGAATGGTACCAATACCGCGCTGTTCAACATGGATTCCTGTGAGTTCGACTAAATCGCTTGGAATACTTTCCAGTAGAGCGGATTCAATTCGATAGGCAAACTCAGCAGATGGGTCAAGAATGTGCTCCACTCTCTGCTTTGGAAAACCAACACGCCCAACAATGAGCGTGAATCCATTGAGCGGAGGAGGTACAAAGTGCGAGCGTTCTGGCGATCCTTTCTGTAATCCGAGCGTATGTCGACGTGTTTTTCCTGAGAGCAGATTGTATTGGGAACGTTTCACGACATAGCCATCAATCTCTCCGTCCAGCCTTAATTCTTCGAGTCGTTCTATTTCCTCGCGAGAATCAACCTCCAAGAGAACATCGACATCCTCTTTCTCGAGGAGTTTTAGATCTTGACGTAATCGAAGCATTTGGCGTTGAATGAGTGGATTTGGACAAACGATTCGTGCATGTTTGATGAGATATTCTGGTTTGTCATCGCTCACGAGAACCCAGGTTGGTTCTCGTCGTGACAGCAGTCCAACGATGGCAAGGTTGTCGCTCTGGTGGAGATTCCAATTCTCTGGACTCATTGCAACCAAATCGCCAACACCATCGTTCAACAGTGCAATCGCATCTTCTATGGTCGGGGCCTGGCGGAGAAGAGCGTTGAACGTGTTGCTTCGCTGCTCGAGAACCTTCTCAATTTGTTGGCGAACACCATCACCATGCGATGAAGTCGAGAGGAACACCAAGCGCTCATCTTCCATACATTCACCTCGGCTGAGGGCCCCTCAGCAATCTATGGGCGTAGCCCACTCATTAAGAAGGACACCCTCGTCGT
>DUJC01000009.1:0-219 GCA_013330015.1 Candidatus Poseidoniaceae archaeon
GCCAGGATTCAGCGTTGGCCAGAAGATCTTCGACAAAACTGGAATGCGAGCATCCAACACTGCAGAACTCGTTTTTGATGACTGTGTTGTTCCTGCTTCAAACCTCGTAGGAGAGGAAGGCGGTTCACTGCTTCACATGATGGGCAACCTCGAGATTGAACGTCTCACACTTGCTGGTATGTCTGTTGGCATCGCCCGACGTTGCCTCCATGAAATGAA
>DUJC01000009.1:576-923 GCA_013330015.1 Candidatus Poseidoniaceae archaeon
GAAGCATTTGGTGTTCAGATTCGATCATTTGGACAAATGCAACGTCACATTGGAGAATCATGGGCTAAGTACCGAGCCATGCGTGCATACGTTTACGATACAGCCAACAACATTCAACTCGGCAAATCAGGCCAGCGTCTCGATTCGGACGGTGTCAAACTGTTTGCAACAACAGCTGCAAAGGAAATCGCAGATGCAGCCATCCAAGTAATGGGTGGCTATGGATATGTGGCAGAATACCACGTCGAGCGATTGTGGCGTGACTCCAAACTCCTCGAAATCGGAGGAGGAACCCTCGAATCCCATCAAAAGAACATCACTCGTGACCTTTCGAAGGATTCTGAAGC
>DUJC01000009.1:1314-5790 GCA_013330015.1 Candidatus Poseidoniaceae archaeon
GCTGACGTGATCATACTGACGCCGATAATGGCTGCTGAAGCCAATACCGTTGTCCAAACCCAAGCGCTGGAAATCGTGGAAAGAGATTCCTCTGAGAGGAGCATTCCCATCATTGCAGCCATAGCGATTGCCAATGAAATTTGAACTCTATACAGAATGGGGACAGTTAGTACGGTTCCAACTCGAGCCATTCTGAAGAAAAGGAACATCGACCAAGAAAAGACACCAATGGTCCACAACACTATGCTCGGTTCGTATGTGTTCAGGAAGAGAATTTCATTGTCGCGAAGATATCCATCAGCGGAGAACAACGAAACGAGAAGAAGAAGTGATGCCCCCATAATGTTGAGCACTTCGATTAGGACGTTCCCACTTCGGACCTCTCTTCGCTCAGGTTGAATATCTGGTTCCGAATCAACGATTGTTGTCATTGGAACGTCTTTGGTTACCGCAGTTCCCAACTTCGTGATTCGCCTCTCGAGCATGTCAAGTCGTTCGCTGATTCGGACCATCTCCTCAACGATCTGTATCTGTGCCTCATTTTGAGAATTGAGCAATTCAAATTGTTGTGCATCAACTTCGGGTAAAATCATCATTGGAGGAGCGGCATCGATGTAACCCTCTTCCTTAATTTCAGACTTAATGGATTCCAACTTCGCTTCTTTTTTCTTCTTCGAACGCTCTTTTGTCTCAACAACCTTACTCTGAATTGCTTCAGTCGTTGTTTCAATCCCAGACTTCGTCGCGTTGGCAGCCTTCTTTGATAAATCTGCAATTTGAGATTTCGTTTTTTGGAGGAATTCCATAATGGAGTTTTCTGGCTTCTCCTCGGCAACCATACTCCGACCAACCTACGGTGATACATTAGCACTTCTGTGAACACAGTCACTCAATATCGTGCCAAACTTCGTCCTTCAAGTCATACCATGGGTTGATACCTACACTGCTGTAGCCAAAGTGTGCAGTTGACTCGACGAAGTAAAATGGAAGTGATGATTTTGCCCCCTCTCCATACCACCCATCTCCTGAATGATCTGGAAGGTAAAGAACGGGCCATGCATGACCTCCCCAATCTTCCTCAGAATCTGGTTTGACAAAACCGAGCATCAAGGCTGCGTCATAGCCCAATGCTTCCATCAAACTGATGTAGAGAGCTGAACCATCTTCACAATCACCACCTTGTTCCCAAAGCATCTCGATTGGATATTTTGGGTATTCAGATTGTTCACCAGCATCATCAAGATCGTAGAGATATTGGATATCACCAACAAAGGCGTGAATGAAATCAGCAACGCCGAGCGATGAAGTATAGCCTGCTTGATTGGCCATGCTTTCCAGCGTCGTCGCTAAATCGACAATGTATGGAGCGTCGGGGGTTGAAAATCGAGCATATTGGTCGATGACATCGTCATAGGTTTGGTAACCCGACCAATCAATTGAATGATCAAGTGAACGATAATACACGTATGTCTGGTAATCCAAATCAATATCCAACTGGTAGAATTGGTCATCGAAATCCCAGTTGTGCGTTATTCGAGTAATGGTTCGACTATCGAATGGAACAATTTCGAGTGTCAACTCGCCATCCCAACCATTGGTATCTTGTGTGCCATCACCAACAACCTGCAGCCGATTCAGCTGCTCTACGCTATCAAAATCAATGACAAGACGTTCAAGATTGGAATCATCACTGATGTCCATCAAGTCATCAGCGAACGCATCGGAATCCCAAGCTTCTACTTCGATGTAATGATGACGAATGCCTTCGTCAAGATCGAAATAGAACGATGTACCAACATCGTGTTCGTCACCGGTCGTTAACGACCAGTACGAATTCTGGTCTGGTACACATCCCTGAGAGAAGTTGTTGATGTAAACGCAAAAATAGATTTCAGAATAACTGTCAAAGTAGTCCATCGAATCATGAACGATAAAGGTGGACAGATTGAGGAAAATCGCTGCATCACGACCAGGATTCACATCGTAGGTGTCAAGATAGCCATCGTTGTCATCATCTAGGTCTTGGTTATCACCGATACCATCACCATCAACATCCTTCCACTCCGTTCCATCGAATGGGAATTCGTCAGGGTCATTTCCACTTTGATTGTCACCCCAGCCATCACCATCGGTGTCAATCCATTGTGTTTCATCGGTTGGAAATGGATCGCCTTCATCGGACCAGCCATCTGAATCCGAGTCAAGACATCCGTTTAGATCTTGATACGAATCACCGGCTTGGTTGTCACAATCGTCCTGATTGTCGCCCCATCCATCTTCATCCGAATCAAGCCATTCGCTCGGGTCAAGAGGAAAACTATCGTTCAGATCGGAGTAGCCATCTGAATCAAAGTCTTGGCAGCCGATTCGATCGATTGTTGAGTCTCCAAATTGTTCGGGACAATCGTCTTGATTGTTGCCTAAACCATCGCCATCGCTATCAAACCATTCTCGAGGATTTGAATCGAAGACGTCAATATCGTCAGCATAACCATCGCCATCCGAGTCCTTGATCGATTGGATCGGTGATAAACTTGGAGAGAGAATGACAAAGAGCAAGCTGGTCACGATGAGGAACGAAGGTACAACCGTCTTGAGAATCGATTTCGAAACACGTTCAGCACCAGGTGCTGGGACCCATTCTTGGCCATTCCACAACCAATTGCCATCGTCTGACAAAGTCATATCCGTTTCTTAGCATGTGGAATGTTAAAGATTCCGCCGACAACATCAGTACTCAACTGGAATGGGGTCAAGGGTTCTCCAGAGATACCAACACGCCATTGTGCGATACGGAGTCCAACGCTTTGCGACTTCTTCGGCTTGATCCATGCTTTCAACCCCAGGGAACAATCGTTTGATGGCATTGACCAATCCGATATCTTTCGGACTGTAGACATCGGGTAAGAGCAGTGCAAAAATCATCACCATCTCTGCTGTCCAAGGACCTACACCTTTGAATCGAATCAGGTGTTTGCGTATTTCGAGTTCGGTCGAAGTTGCGTATGGAAAGTTGAGGAGTTCTTCTGAATCATTGGCCAATCCGAGGATGTAGCCGCTCTTTGGACGAGTGATTCCACAAGATGCAATCTCTTCTTTGGAGAATTGAAGCACATGACCTGGAGTGACTTGACCGACCATGGTTTCAAATCGGTTCCAGATGCTCTCAGCAGCGATCACACTGATTTGTTGGCCGATGATGGAGCGAACGATTGTGTAGAACAAATCACCCCTTCCTTTGAGACCATCCTTACCATACGTTTCGATGCATTCAGCCATGATGTCATCGTTTTGGAAATACTGAATGGCATCACTCCACCACGATGGTTCCCCTTTCTCCATGAGTTGACCAAAAACACAGAGGTTTTGAGTCCTCGTCCATTGCCATGTACATGCGAGATGAACTTCTCACACTCTTACAATTGAAAGACATCCCTCGAACAGGTTGGGTTCGATCGGGTGTTGAAAACCCTGAGTCAGTAGCTGCTCACTCGTGGGGTATGGCTGTTCTTGCACTACGTTTATGTCCAGACCATCTCGATCTTTCCAAAGTACTGTCCATGTGTCTTGTCCATGATGTAGCAGAGATCGTTGTTGGCGATCTCACACCACATGATGACATCAAAGGCCAAGAAAAGCATGACTTGGAACGAGTAGGGATGCTCAAGATTGCACCTCAATGGATCGACTTGTTCGATGAATACGAACAAGGCACTAGTGAAGAAGCACGATTTGTCAAAACCATGGACAAACTCGACATGGGTTTGCAAGCCATGAATTATCAACAACAAGGACTTGATTTGAACGAATTCGTCACCAGTGCTCGTTCAAAAACAGACCAGACCGAATTTGCTTCTTTGCTCGAATGAGGCCTACAAGCCGACAAGGACAAAAACAAGAACATCCGCCCACAGACCACAGCCCGATGGTGTAGTGGTCCATCATGGTGGGTTTTGGTCCCGCCGACCTCGGTTCGAATCCGAGTCGGGCTACTTCCCACATACGCAACTTCATCAATCGCTTGCGTTTCGATACCACCATGGCAATTCAGAACATCGCCGTTCTTGGCGCAGGACAAATGGGGAATGGAATCACACAAGTTGCAGCAGCAGCGGGTTACAACGTGACCATGATTGATATTCAACAAGAGTACGTCGACAAGGGTCTTGCAACCATCGAACGCTCCCTTGCCAAGCTTGTCGCAAAAGAACGTATGTCTCAAGAGGATGCAGATGCAACACTTGCTCGCATCTCACTCTCAACGGATCGTGCTGACTGTGCAGATTGCGACCTTGTTGTTGAAGCCGTTCCTGAGATTGTTGATTTGAAGACTTCCATCTTTGCTGAACTTGATTCAATCTGCAAGCCAGAAACCATTCTTGCTTCCAACACCTCATCGATTTCCATCAGCACCATTGCAGATGCAACAAACCGCCCGGACAAGGTCATCGGTATGCATTTCATGAATCCAGTTCC
>DUJC01000084.1 GCA_013330015.1 Candidatus Poseidoniaceae archaeon
GAGGCGGTATTCCACCCAACCGGCGCCTGTGCCAGCCAATTTTTCAGGTTAGGCCGTTCGCGCTTTCGCTTCTTCGAAGCAGCCGCAGGGACAGCCTCGTCTGAGGAGATATCTATCTTCTCCTCCCCTGGACATTTTTGCTTGCCCATAGACTTGCCGAAGGAGCGCCCGTATATAGACTGTTTTATTAATTATGAATTTTGAGTTACTCAAGGAACATCTTCTACAGAAATTTGGGCGCTATACATGTCTGCGGAGTAAATTGATTGCCTAGACGTCCGAAAAATGGTATCTCAACATCTAAGTGCTCTTTTGCTTTGGAAATTTTATGTTTGAACAAATGGCATGGTCGAAACCAAACACCTGGCACCTTACCCTTTCATCAGAAAAATCAACACTCCTTGAGCGCTCAATATCGATTGGTTTCTTTGCTGGGCTCACCGCTTTGTGTGCACAAATCGCCTTTGTCGTCCCTTGGACACCCGTCCCATACACCTTCCAGACGTTTGCTGTCCTTGCAACTGGAGTCTATTTGCGAAGGAACGATGCGTTTGTTTCTGGGTGTGTTTATCTTCTTGCTGGTGCTTTAGGCGCTCCTGTTTTTGCAGAGGGTGGCGATGCTTTGTTTTCAGGTGGAGCGTTAATTGCTAGTGGAGGTTACCTCATGGCATTCCCGATTGCTTCAGCTCTTGTCGCAGAAGGGCTCGATCGATCTCGAACTGCTGGAATCGCTGACTTCAAAGCTCAACTCATCTGTTGGTTCACAGCCATGATTCCCGTCTATACTGTTGGAACACTGTGGCTTGCAGAGTCCTATTCTGTGAGCATCGCTCAAGCATATGAATGGGGCGTTGAACCATTCCTTGTTTGGGATGCGTTCAAAATCGCTGTTATGGCAGCCATAACGACCAATGTATGGAACTATTCGATTCCTGAGGATACTGAGGCATCGCACATGGAATTGTAGCGTCAACCCATTCAAAGGAAGTCTGTCGGGATAAGTCTGTATTTGTAAAACCACAGGGATGATTATGACTGATGTTGACCAACGTATGCAATCCGTTGATTACAAGTCTCTTTCTCTTCCAGGGCACTCCATCACAAAAGTACTCTCAATAATCTCATTGATGATTGTCTCCTTTTTTTCAATCAAACTCTTGGAAATGGTTTGGACAGGGCAATACTTGGGTGGTTTATTCCGTGATGTAGGACCAATTGCGCTCATTGCAGGAGTGATTGGGTATCTTTGTTTTTCATTCAAAATCGTCATATCACGAGACCAAGATACAGTCATCGTCCATAGGCAGTTTCTGGCACCACAGATTCAGTTCTCACGACGTGAGTTCCATGTTGATTCGTTGACGGCTGATCAAGTCACACACAGCGGTGGTGAAGATGGACATTCAACGACATACACAACTCTGTACAACGGTGATGAAACTGTATTGAAGTATACGGGTCACAAGCGAAAACTGAAACACGTCTTGCCAGAGTTGCTGATGGAGAAGCGAGAACGTGTGGAAAACAGACACCCAACCACACAAGAGTTTTGGTCAGATATCTCAAATGATTCGTGAGCAATATCGATCACATTGGTTCAGGCCATGGCCGGGTTTCGTTGTCCCATTCTGCCCATTCAACCACCCATGATTCCATGAATGGTTCGAGCTCATAGCCCAAATCTCTCATGATTTCTCCCGGAGGTGCTGAGCCTCCCTTGAAACGGATTCCTGCTCGAATCAATGCTGAAGATTTGACTTCTCCCTTCTGTTCAATGGTTTGCTGAAAGTAGTAGAATTTGTCATCGAACCCAACAATTTTCGATCGAACTGTTGCCTTTCGAAAGGGTGCTAGACGCTTTCTGTAGCGCATGGTTGAACCGCCGATTACAAAGGCATACTTGTTTTTTCGAACGTACTTGAACAAGCCAATTCGAAAAGCGATATCGTAACGTGCAAGATCACAGAAGACGAAGTGCCGTCCATTGTTGACTTCAGGATATACATCGATGTCACCGAAGCCAGGCCGAAAATGAAAGTGATATTCTTTGTCAATATCGAAGACTTCCTGCTTCCGGAAGGAGTTCCTGACGACCATCTTCATGAGACGATGGTAAGGGTACATGTCCACGCCTCATGGAAGCAGTACTTATCCTCTACCGCTTCAGGAGGACCGGTGACTTGGGATCTGCTCTCCACGCACACAGTGCTCAACAACCGATTCGATACGCTTCATTTTCGCACCTCTTCGCTTGGTTTTCTCAATCCATGAGATGATGCTATGGCGATACGTTGCACTCGAGTCGAGCCAATAGGATTGGGCCCGAGCGACGCGAAGAGCATCCAGCAATTCTTGTGGTTCAACAATGAATTCCCGTACTCTGGAGTCTTGGCTCATATGTAACAGAATTTGATTCGAATATATCAATCATAGTTTTTTGAAACTCTTTCAACATCGATGGCATGGTTCATTGAGTTGGTGCTCTAGCAATGCATCATGACGTTGTCATCACCACCAGACCCATCAGGATTCATGGCCGATCTCGGCATTGAGCGCACCATTTGGAAACCAGGTCACTCTCGATTGGAACTCACATTAACAGACGACCATCTCAACAAAGGAGGTGTAGCACACGGAGGCATTCACATGGTCCTCTTGGATTCGGCATTGGGGAGTGCATTGGTTGCATCCTTGAAAGTCGAAGAATGGTGTGCAACAACGCAGTTATCGACAAGTTTTCTCGCACCGGCTCGACCAAGCGAACGATTGGTTGCAGAAGGGAGAGTGGTTCGAAGAGGCAAACATGTTGCTCACCTCGCCGGTGAAGTCAAAGTTGGTGACCGGTTGGTGGCCACCGCAACAGGAACGTGGGCCATTTGGTCTTCGCGTCCACCCTCACTCAATGGAGAATGAGTCATTCAAATGAAAAAAGCCCCACCAAGGACCTGAATCCTTGATGGGGCGGAGAGCCACTTTTGTGGCAACACTCGTCGAACGAGTCAGCTAAAATCAAGAGAAGTTGAGAACCTCAGAGGTGCTCAATTCCGACCTTCTTGACGTTGGCCTTCTTGATCTTGTCTGGGAGCCAAGCTGGGCCGCCAGCAGGCTTGTCGACCATGCTGATGGAGCCTGTGAAGACGTGTACACGCTTGGTGCCACGC
>DUJC01000121.1:0-3814 GCA_013330015.1 Candidatus Poseidoniaceae archaeon
TTTCGACCTTGTGCATGAACGGCACAAATTTTGGATTATGATGTGCATACAACAGGTGGTCCTCAAAGACGCCAAACTTTTGCGGATTTGTCAACTGGTAATCTTCTCCGTATGTTTCCTGTAGGAATGTGTGGACTTGTGCCGTAGTAAATTCGTGGGAATAGCCACCTTGGACCTGAGCAATCACCGGATCATCAGGCTTGACACAAGCGCCTTTTGGTTGGCCGACGAGATTTCGTGCGATGATTTTCTCTGCCATTGTCATGGGATGTTGATCCGTTGAGAGTTTAGGTAGTTCGATTTCGTGATTGCTGAGACGCTTGGAAAATTCGAACAGACCGCCAGACTCGAGGATGAGTGCCGTAACATCATCGTATTGCGACGTGAACTCGCTCAATGGCAAGTCTTCACCGCTTTGCAAGCGCTCCAACATTGCGTGGTCGCCCATGAGTTGACCGAGGTTGATGTTGTTTCGTTCATGAATCGGAGCGAACGAAGCTGCGATAACGATTCGGATACCTGCCCATCGTTCGCACTGTGCTGCTGTTTCACGGCTGGAACCAGTGCCTTTCCTCTGACCGGAAACAATCACTTCGAAATTTCCGTCAATCAATGCATTTTCGTTGAACACACGAAGTCCGTTCTGCATCAATCCAGCGTATGCGTTTTTTGCAATCATGGCTGGTTCATGGTCAAAACAAACCCATGCTGGTGTCATGACATCGGTGTTGATGTCATCTAGGAGGTCCTCCACACGTAGGTCTTCCATTCGCAAATCGAGACCTTCGTACAATTGCTGACGAATCAAATCGAGGTCTTTGGTGAGGAAGAGAACCCGCTTACCGGGTGTGAGCGAAATCGAATCTGGCATCCCCTGCATCCTCATCCCCAATCTCCTCACAAGCCATTGAGGTTTAACCGATTCGCTGCCCTACTCTCATACTCCACAAAAATAACGAACAATAAGGTTTAAAAACACCATACCAATCGTTGATATATCTATTTCTCAATATTCATGAGGTGAGATAGTATGGATGATCAGCAAGTTGAAGATATTGTAAAATGCCCAGAATGTGGCGGACGAAGCCTAACGAGAGACGAGACCCGTGGAGAAGTCACTTGTGACGACTGCGGACTTGTCTTAGAAGACAACGTTATCGATCAAGGTGCAGAATGGCGAGTGTTCTCTCCTGAACAAGGTGACCAAAGGGCCCGTACTGGTGCGCCAATGACGGTTATGCTTCACGACAAAGGCCTTTCGACCGATATCGATTGGCAAAACAAGGATTACTCTGGAAAAACCATCAATTCTCGTTACCGCTCTCAGTTCTATCGAATGCGAAAGTGGCAGAAGCGCAGTCGGGTCAGCAATGCGACAGAGCGTAACCTCGCTATGGCATTGGCTGAACTTGATCGAATGGCAAGCCGCCTTGAATTGCCAAAGACGGTTCGAGAAGCTGCTGCTGTCAATTACAAGAAAGCCGTTGACAAGCGTCTCATACGCGGACGATCGATTGAAGGTGTAGCAGCAGCATCTCTCTATGCTGCATGCCGTCAATGTGGTGTTCCTCGAACACTCGATGAAATTGGCCAAGCATCCCGAACTGGACGAAAGGAAATTGGACGCACATACCGTTTCATGGTTCGTGAATTGAAGATGAAAATCATGCCAACCGGCCCCGAAGACTACATCTCTCGATTCTGCTCGGGTCTAGGATTGGATTCTGAAGTTGAAGCAAAAGCCTACGAATTGATCAAGGCTGCTCAAGAAAAGGAATTGACCAGCGGTCGTGGACCAACCGGAATTGCTGCTTCGATTATTTACATTGCATCCGTTCTTTGCGGAAAGCGTCGCACACAGCGAGAAGTTGCAGAAGTCGCTGGTGTTACCGAAGTTACCATCCGTAACCGATACAAGGAACTGATTCAGAACCTCAACATCGAATTGGATATTTGAGGATAGGAGGGTTCTTCATGAGCAAGAGCCGTGATAGGATTGCGAAAGCAACGTTTGAGGCTGTTGCTACTAAGTTGGTTCAAGCCCTTGAGGATGGTACGAAAGTATGGCCTCTTCCTTCCCCGCCCATCACGGACCCGGACTTTCCTCCTCGCCGCCCAGAACGTGATCAAGATTTGATTTCTCAAGGACTCTCCATGTTGCATGCTGATGTTGGCATGTTTGATCGACACCTCTCGACGATTGTTGATCTCATTGTGCCCCATCGAATGAATCTGAGCGATGACCCGTTCGAAGTCCATCAAAAATGGTTGGGGCGTCGTACCGATGATGTGGCACAGCGTATGCTGTTTTGCATTGCAACCGATTGGTTGGCTCAAGCGTTTGATCCGAGCGCTCCGAATACCGATCGGTGGTGGCTTGCCGTTGCCCTGGTTAATGGACTTGCATCGACACCATACGGTCAACCTGTTCACCAAGGCTACCATTTGGTCGAGTCCATCGCGTTAGCTGAACGCCCTGGTACGTGGCATACACAACCCGAGGATGGGCCACAGAACATGGGATGGAATCCGAATGCTGTCGTCCCAAGGACGACATCGGTTGTTGCACATGATGCGGGCGTCGAGGCTGCTACATGGCTTCTAAGGTGTTTAGAAAACGATGAACTGGACCGTCGTTTGTTGTTGATGGGATGGGTCAAACTTCTCCTTGAGCGACCTGCATTAATCGAACCACTCGGATTGGTGAACATTCTTGTTCGAAGAGCTGAAGACGAACATGAAGAAGTCGCTTCCAAAGTCATCCTCTGTCTGGCACGACTGCTTGAGTACGATCAGGAACAAGGGCTTCACGTTGCGAAGATTCTACACGAGCGTGAAGAATTGCTCCTTCGACGTGGCATGGCAGATGTTCTGACACGAATTTTCCGACGAACTGGTTGGGAAGCCGTACCGTTCCTTGATGCGATGTTGAAGGATGAGGATGAAAGCGTTCTCGCAGCAGCCTCTGCAACGGTTGGTGATTTGAAATTCCTCGATGAAGACGTTTGGGCAGACCGTCTTGCTTCCTTGCTTGAGCATGACGTTCCTATCGTTCGAAGAAACATCGTACTCAGCCTACGCGATTATGTTGAGTCTTATCCAGACGATGTTCGAGAGATTATCCCCTCTTTATGGAACGACGGCGATGAAGTTGTTCAAATCCGTCTGCGAGAATTGCTCATGCGCATGGATGAAATCCACCCACAGCGTTTTGCAAAGCATCTTCCACTGCTCAAACCGGAGCGACTTGAAGCCCTTTGGATGACCATGGATGCTCGCCGCCAAGGACGAAGCCAACTGTGGAAGGACTGGTTGTCCAACGATGGGCCGCTTCCAGAATCCATTGTTCCTGTTCAGGATGTTCATCTGAGCACTGGTGAGGCCCCTGAAGAATTACCCGATCTCGGTGATGCCCTCAATACGTTGGATGATACGCTCGGATTCATCGATTAACTGCACAGTCAACAAAATGGCATGTTGAAAATCGATGCTGTGTATTTCGACCAAATAAGAAAGCAAGCCATTGCATTTGTCCCATTTTTCGCAATAGAGGCATAAATCATTCCTCTTCGTTCTTAAGCGGGCCTTTGGTCACTAAATAGGCGTAGAAACCAGTGTAGGTGATGAGTAAACCAATCAACATGAGGAGCATTGCAGCAGGTTCAGGGAGAACATCGCCAACCCCCATATTTCCGGAAACCCACGATAACCCAAGTACAACAAGCCCAACAACGACGACGCTCTTCCAAGTGGATTCAGGATGCTTCCATTTTTCGATGGCTGGGATTACTCCAATATCATTGAAGATATGATC
>DUJC01000121.1:4171-6347 GCA_013330015.1 Candidatus Poseidoniaceae archaeon
TACCAACTGAGATAAAGAAGTAAAAGCCCAAGCAATCCACTTATGCCTCTTGAGAAGGAAGCATCAAGCCAAGGTCCAGCGGGAAGGAACTCAAAGAATGAGAAGGAAAGGAGCACTAAGCCACTGGCGAGGAGGATGCCCTTCCGTTTTGACTCCATGAACCCTACGAGTGGGTGCACGCTTGATATCCTGTCGCTTGCAAGGAGTTGCATGGGCACGATTCGTGATGCTGTCATTGTCGCCGCAGGCCTAGGTACCAGAATGCTTCCTACAAGTGCATATATCCCAAAGGAACTGTTGCCACTTGTTGATCTTCCAGTGATGCATCACCTCATCCATGAAGCCAAACATGCAGGGTGTGATCGAATTCATATCATCACTTCACCTGCAAAAGATTTCACTTCGCTTCGAGAAAATCTCAATGCAAGGTATTCGATGCATGCCAAAGACAACGATCATCTCAATCCGCTTGATGGGGTTGAAGTCTTTTTCCACATTCAACATGAGCAGAAGGGTCTTGGTCACGCCATCATGATGGCAAAGGAAGCCATTGTAGGACCATTTTTGGTGTTGCTTGGCGACAATATCTTGACCTCCAATCATGCATCCTTAACAGAATTTCAACCTTCGAACGTTTCCAAAAAACTTGTTCAGTTGTTCGAGAAACATGGTCAACCAAGCGCATCAGTCTACAATGTGGGTACAGTTCGCGTGAGCGATTACGGCATCGTATCGATGAACGAAGGAAAAATTGTTTCCATTGTGGAAAAACCGAGCAAAGAAGAGGCTCCCTCCACATACGCCCTTTGTGGTCGTTATGTGTTTGCAAAGGATACGTTTGAACTTCTTGACCATTATTCCGTAGAAGAATATGGGGAACTTCAATCGATTGCATTGATGAAACACTGGATGGATTCTGGTCACCTTCATGCACACGTCTTGCCTGATTCGGTTTCGTGGTATGATTCCGGTTTGCCGTTCGAATGGTTGAAGTCGCAAATCGATCATGCATTACGCCGGCCTGAGTATGCAGAAGAATTGCAAGCGTGGTTGAACGAACGACTCGCTTAATCTTGTCCAGGCTTCCAAAATGTGAGAGGTAAGGGACGCTCTCGACGCATCGCTCGCTTTGCAAGATGGTCAGCACGCTCGTTCCATCGATGGCCACGATGCGCACGAACGTGATTCCAAGAGAGTTCACGCTGAGAGGCTACTTCGTTCCAAACGGATTGGACGCGTGCTGCTAATTCTCTGTTCGCTTTTGCTCTCCATGTCCCGGTTGCAATGTTTCCCGCATATTGACTATCGAGACGAATGCATACAGGATCTTCATTCTCTTCGGTTAACAGCCATCGTAATGCTGCAAAGAGACCGGAGAGTTCAGCAGTATTGTTCGAACCAACTTCTGCTCCAATGAATTCCTCATCCTCTGGTGAGGTTGAAACGGGTCCTGACAGTTCAGTCAGTATCTCTCCACTCCCGCGTCCAAGGCCTGAATCTCCTAGGACAACAACGACGCCCCAGCCTGCAGGTGTGGTTGCATCAACGTTCTGATTTCCATCGCAGGAACCATCCACGTACAACGTGAGCCGCGTTGGTTCGCTCAATCTGGTCACTCGCCCAACATGCTTCGATAAGCATCTGCAGACATGAGTGTTGAAACATCATCTGGATTTGACAATTTCATTTTGACAATCCATCCATCACCGTATGGGCTTGAATTCATCAGTTCAGGGGTATCTTCAAGATCAAAGTTGACTTCTGTGATTTCTCCAGCAAGAGGGGCAAAGATAGGGGATGCGGATTTCACCGATTCAACGATTGCAAATTCACCCATATCCTCCAGCATTTCCCCACCTTCTGGCAGTTCAATGTAAACAATGTCGGTAAGTGCATCTTGGGCATGGTCCGTAATGCCGATGGTTGCAATATCTCCATCCATACGAACCCATTCGTGTTCTTTCGTGTAAAACAATTCAGCAGGTATTTCACTCATGCTCTCACCATATTGACGCAAGTGAATGAAGGGTATGAATCAACCGCTTCCGACACATCTCATTCAGCTTCATCAATTTCTGACTTCAAGACGTGTTGTTCCAAAGAAGCCCATGCTTGACCAACATTCTTTTCTTTCTCTGTTTGTTGAACATCGTTTTGAACGCGCTGTGTCATTTCG
>DUJC01000121.1:6758-9741 GCA_013330015.1 Candidatus Poseidoniaceae archaeon
AGAATTGGGAAGAGCCAGCCAATCTCAGGATTTGCTGAATAACGCCCTGAACTGAGGCCAACCGCGAAAACGAAAACAAGACACATCCCCGTTCCCAACAGGATTTTTCGTGCACGGTCTGCTGGAGTCATCGAACAATCGAAGATGACCCAATGTATGAAACCAACGTTATCAGTAGGTTTCTCGCATCAATTTGTGAATCTTATATGGTAGAAGGGCGCGGTTGACTGGAGTGACTTCCAGGATACGACCGTCGTCTCTCCGTCGAATGTCTTGCAACAATGGGTGACGGCTCTTCTTATGCAAGGTTAAGAGCGTAGGCTTGTCGATTTCGAGAGCGTTGCGAACGGCATTGACAAAGGCTTCGGATTCTACGGCAAACTTTCCAATCTCATCGATAACGATGACTTCGCAATTGTCGATGGCGTGCTGGATGGCAGGGATGGCTACACGCTCGAGCTCATTTGTATTGAGGCCATATCCAAGGACTCGCAGTCTTGAATCGATGCTTTTGTGAGCAATTTCACCTTCATCTCCAGTGACCAAGTTTCGGACCTTGTATCCGAGACGCTCACCGTTCTCAAGAATGGGTTCCGTACAAATGCCGCCGATGATCTCTGTATCGCTCAGATTTCGGGCGGATAACTCTCGCTCACGTTCTTCTTTGAGCATGGAGAGGACTTTCTCCATTACTGCGGATTTTCCACTACGAGGTAGCCCCGTGATGCCAATTTTTGGATGAATGCCCATTCTTAGAATCCTCCAACTGACAAATACCAATCAAAACTAACGAGGGTTTGGATATAAAACATCGTATTCAAACTATCAAATGTGTAACGTTCTTCCATCATTGAGCGGCTTCTTCAACACCGCTTTCAAGTCCAAGTTGAAGAGGGAGCATTTCCAATTCGTAATTGTTAACATTGTTGTTGGCTGACCAAGCCTTTGCCCAATCGTCCAGATTGCGTTGGTTGAGTTGGCCACACATCCATTCCAATGCTTTCTGAAGATCACCCTTGGCCGCAGTCAATCTGTTAAGAATGGCCTGGTTCATTTCGATGTGGTTGACACTGTTCCCAAGGATGCATCCTTTCGGAATAACAGCCCAACGTAGTCGGCGCTCTTGGTGAGCGTTAACGATGGCTTGGCAGGCAAGGCGAGGTCCATATGTCTGGACTTCAGTTTTCCCGGACCACATGGCCAATTGGCGTTCGTTTGCACGCGATGGTATGTCCTTCCGGAATGCTGGGTGTCGGATGTACACACGACCGGTTTCGTCCTCCGTGAAATGAACGCCACGGATGAATGGGCGAGATGACTTCGCCTTATCCCAGCTGGAAATACTGCTCGAATGTGCTGTTTGGTCAATTTCTCCCACACGGACCTTGACCGTTTGTTCTTGCGTTGCAAGCCAGTGGTCGCGGTCACCGAGTCGTGGAAGTTGTGACATACTATCAAGAATCTTGAGGATGCTCTTTCGTTCAATCTGGTCACGAGGCAAACGAGGAACTGCCCATGTGTTTCTTGCCCACTGTACCCACTGTTCTTGCGTTAGCGAGAACGATGGAACGCGTGATGAGATCCCAGAGCCAACACGTCGTAGATCGGAACGAGTTACTGGACCGATGATGTTGAGAGATTCTGTTCCATTTGGCGTCGATGAGATGCCAAGAATGGCGACGCCTTGGGTCATACCAGGGAACAAGAGATTCGCTTCTTCAATAGCCCATACCTCGTTCCACGAGTGCTTCTCAACCAAGAGTTTGCGCAACGGGTGAGAGGATTGTTCACGTAGAAGGCTGTCAGGAGCGACGATGCGCATCTTTCCATCGGTTGAGAGAACCTGCATACCACGTTCGATGAACAGCCGATAGAGGTTGACATTCCCGCGCATAGTCGAGAAGCGAGGGCCATCATCATTGGAGAGGCCTCGTAGTTTTTCACTCAAGTCTTTGCGGCGTTGTGAACCATCTTCCATGCCGCGGAATCGGTCTTTGATACGCAGCCAAGGAGGGTTAGCGATGATCAAACGAGGCGCTTGGTCCCATGGCCAGTCTTCTTGAAGCGTATCGGAACAGACGATGTTTTGCTCAAGGATGGTTTCAACGAGGTTTCGGGAGAGCTTTCCTTCCTGCTCGCCTTCAAGTGAAACAAGACCGAGACGAATCGCTTCGAGTAGCAATCGCTTTCGAGTTGAACGGACGACAAGCTCATCGACATCAACAAGTTGGAATCCTCGGAACAATCGCTCTGTGTCCTCTTTGCACAAATCAGTGCTTTGCCCTTCAAACAATTCACTGTGCTTTCGAAGCATGCGTGCGTGGAAAATACCACCTCCGCACGACATGTCAGAGAAAGGGAGCGGAATACCGCTGCTTGTGCGTTCGCTGCGCTGGACGGCTTCAAGCGAATTCTCATCGAGGGTTACCTCTTCTTCGCTAGGCGGGAAGTTCAGCTTCTTGATGTGCTTTTGGAAGCCAGGAGGAAGGTCTGCGAGATGCATATTGGTCGTTTGTTTCTTGACCTTTGGCTGGATGGTCGGCTCAAGCATTTCTGAGGAGATGATCGAATCAGCGAGACGAGGAGGAGTAGGATGTGCTCCACGTGGGGAGCGACCATCGGATTCCGCATCGTGACGTGCAAGTAAATGGTCAAGAACATGACCTGGGTCGGTCAGAAGATTTGCTGGAAGCGTTGGCCAATTTTCTGGAAGAAGAGCAGCGATGGGTTGGTGAGTTCGAAGGGAGTTTTCCCAAGCATCGAGCCACATTTCGATTTGTGTTTGTCTGTTGTCCAAGCATCGATCCAATCTTGCATACCAGCCGCTAACTCCGTTTTGCATAGTCCGCCCCAACCAGTGGGTATTCAATCATGGTTTGAATGTGCCTGTTGAAATCATGAAATGATTCATTCTGAAGGTGAATCGATTCGCGCGGACAACTTTGCGAGTACCACGCCATTCGCGTGCCACTCCCAACCTTTT
>DUJC01000005.1 GCA_013330015.1 Candidatus Poseidoniaceae archaeon
TGCCAAGTTTTCGATGGTCGCGTAGTTTCGCTTGTTCCATTCGATGAAGTGTTGCTTTCAGTGCTTCTTTTGTTGGCTCAACAATGCCGTAAATTCGTACCAACTGTTCACGTGATTGATCGCCACGCCAGTAGGCAGAGGAGACCGAAGTAAGACGGCTGAACATCAATTTCGCTGTGCTTGAAACGTGTGGGCCTAAGCAAAGGTCGTACCATTCACCTTGCTTGTAGATGGTCGAGCCATCTCCGTCTTCCAATTTGTCATCGATGATTTCAATCTTGTACGGATTGGATGTAAAGTGCTCTCTGAGTTCCTGATCGTCCAATTCCACACGCTCAACCTTGAGATTTCGTCGAGCAATCTCGTGCATTTTTTTCTCAATAGGTTTCAAGTCGCCTTCGCCAATGGGTTCCATAGCAAAGTCGTAGTAGAATCCGCGATCGATGGCTGGGCCGATGGTTGGCTTTGCATCAGGATAGAGTTCCATGACAGCTTGGGCCAACAAGTGTGCAGCACTATGGCGGAGAATGTGAATGCCTTCATCGCTCTCGGCAAGAATACCCTCAACATCGCAATCGTCTGTTAGCGGTGTGGAGAGGTCGCGTTCAACGTTGTTGATGCGTGCTGCAAGACATCCGTGCTTCTTTCCAAGTGCGTCGGTCACGACTTCGCCAGCAGTTACGCCTGCTGCGTATTCGTTGACAGTACCATCAGGAAGGGTAACGTTGACCATCGACATGGGGACGCCTCTTGCCTCACCCTCGACGGTCCCATTCATCAATGCGACGCTTGAAATCACCAATCAACGATGATGTCATCATCCAAACCTTGACTCGGTTTGTCAAGAATGACTTGTTGTTTGACCTCTTCTTCCTGCTCCTTCTTGGGTATTGAAACAACAAAGGAATCCGGCGTTTGTGCACCACCGAGTTTGAATCCGAATTGTGGCTTTACCTCCTCAACCTTTGGTGATTCTGTTTGAGGTTCAGGGACGACGTCTTCGTGTGATGCCTCGCCCTTACCCATTTCTTTCATGCTTTCTTTCATGATGTCATCGAGGGCAATCTCGTCCTGTTTGGATTGTTTGACCATGGAACGCCATCATACGTAGCAACATGAAAACATCGGTTGATTGATTCCATACGGTTGAGAGCAATGATTGAAAACGAAACGAAGGAACGTGATGTTATGCGAATCGGCATCGTCGTCAATCCTGATGCTGGTTTGGGTGGGCGATTGGGGTTCAAAGGAAGCGATGGACGTGCCAAAGAAGCACGTGAAGCTGGTGCAGTCGACCGTTCTGGCCCTCGAATGCAACAATGCATTTCCAAATTCCTTGACCTGCAACAATCGAGTTTGAATCGAATGGGTGTTGATCCAACGTTCGTTGCTTGGACCGGTCGAATGGGAGGAGATTGGCTCGATGGCGCCGATTACGAACAACTCCAACCATCACCATCTGAATCAACGGCTGATGATACTGCCGCACTCGTTTTGGATTTGGTTTCAGCCAATGTTGATGCCATTATTTATGCCGGCGGTGATGGGACCACCAGAGACATCGTCAATGCTCTCGATGGTCATGAAACGCCACTGATTGGTGTTCCAGCAGGAGTGAAGATGCATTCAGGTTGTTTTGCCACAACTCCAAATGCCGCTGCTGAGGTCCTACTTGCCTTCCTACAAGGCGATCTGATGGTTGCCATCACAGAAGTCATGGATTTGGATGAGGAAATTTACCAGCGTGGTGAGTGGAAAGTCCGCATGTATGGCGAGGCATGGACACCATCGAGTCCACGATTCATGCAAGGTGCGAAGGAACAAGTCGAGCGTGCAAGTGAAGCCGAGACCATTGAAGGGCTTGCAAATCACATCGGGAACCTCATCGAAGCAGATTCTGAACTGATGGTCATCTGGGGAAGCGGTGGAACGCTACGCAGAATGGGAGAACATCTCGATGTAGAACTCACGCTCCTCGGCATCGATATTCAACACAGAGGGGTGGTTCACGCCGACTTGAACGAAAAGGCTCTGCTTGAACACTTGAAGGATTACGAAGGGCCTCGTTTGCTGCTGCTCTCACCGATGGGAGGTCAAGGCTTCTTGATTGGTCGAGGCAACCTCCAACTCTCTCCAGATGTACTTCGAGCGATAGGATTGGATTCAATTCTTGGCGTAGCAACTCCATCAAAGTTGTTGGGTCTTTCGAGTGTGCGAATCGATACAGGCGATGTTGCTTTGGATGAGGAATTCCAACAACGACGTTTTGTCAAATTGTTGCAAGGCTATCGTACAACTCGAGTGATCCGAGTGTTGGATGCTTAAGGCAGCGGCTGCCCGCTTGAAGCGAGAAGCAAACCGAGGAACGGTGGGCTTGGACGACCTGGGCGAGACTTGAACTCAGGATGGTACTGGACACCAACGTAGTACGGATGCCCATCGAGTTCGAAGATTTCACAACGCTGTCCGCTTTCGTCCTTACCCACAAATTTCAACCCCGCAGCTTCGATTTGGTCAACCAAATCGGGATTGATTTCGTAACGGTGACGATGGCGTTCATCGACCGAATCATGGCCTCCATAGAGTCGCTTTGTAATGCAATCATCCACTTGGAAGATGGTTGGCCGAGAACCCAAACGCATCGTTCCACCGAGGTGTGTCTTTGAAATCTCAGGCATGAAAATTACGGCAGGATTGGCAGCATCGGCATCAAATTCGGTGGATGTTGCATCTTCAATTCCCAAGACGTTGCGACAGAATTCGATGGTTGCAACTTGCAGTCCAAGACAAATTCCAAGATAGGGGACATTGTTTTCGCGAGCATATTGTGCAGCGAGGACCTTTCCTTCGATGCCACGATCACCGAAGCCACCTGGGACCAAGACGCCGTTGGCATTGCGGAGAAGTCCCCGCGCCTCAGCGTTGTTTGCATCTTCCAAGTCGCTTGCTTCAATCCAAACGATGTTGAGTTTACGCTCAACAGTAAGAGCAGCATGTTGGAGGGATTTAATGACGGAGAGGTAAGCATCGGAAAGATCGGTGTACTTTCCGACCATGGCAATGTTGACCTCTTCAGTGAGTTCATCGAGGCGATGAGCCATGGCCTTCCATTCTGCGAGAAGGCCTGTATTATTGCAATCAATGTCGAGAATATCGCAGAATCCTTGTTCTTCGAGCATCAATGGAACGTGGTAGATGTTGGGGACGTCATGTGTCGAGAAGACTGCTTCAGGACGTACATGGCAGAAGGCTGAAAGCTTCTGACGAGTTTCATCACTCAATGGTTTACTCGAACGACAAACAAGGACGTCTGGTGTGATGCCGAGGCCCATGAGTTCCTTGACCGTATGCTGTGTTGGCTTGGTTTTCTGCTCCCCAACTGGTCCCATGACTGGAACGAGAGAGACGTGAACGAAGGTGACGTTTTCCCTTCCAACCCGGAATTGAAATTGACGGAGCGCTTCCAAGTATGGTGCACTTTCGATGTCCCCAACTGTACCACCAAGTTCGATGATGCAGACATCGGGTGTCTTATCGCTCCCATCAGCAGGTCGCTTTGCAACATCGATGATCCAATCTTGAACAGCATCGGTAATGTGAGGAATCACTTGAACCGTTTTTCCAAGATAGTCGCCACGGCGTTCAGCTTCGAGGACTTTGGAATAGATCTTACCGGTCGTGAGGTTGTTGTCTCGAGCTAGATTGAGATCGAGGAAGCGTTCGTAATTGCCTAGGTCAAGATCGACTTCACCACCATCGTCCAGAACGAAGACTTCACCATGCTCGAACGGACTCATGGTTCCAGCATCGCTGTTGAGATAGGGGTCAATTTTGATTGAGGTGACACGCAAGCCGGCACTCTTCAAGAGAACGCCGATGCTACTTGCAGTAACACCTTTGCCCAGTCCGCTGAGCACGCCCCCGCTGACAATTACGTACCTCAAACCTATCAACGGGATTTCTAGCCGTCGCGCATACCATATCAATATTGGCTAAGACAATTGACTATGGTTCATCTCTACGTTCAAGTATCGTCAGATGAAGCCCAGTGTATGTCGGGGCCAACTGGCGGCAAAATACTGGTCACTGGAGCCCTTGGTCAGATTGGAACCGAACTTGTTGAGGCATTGCGCAAGCAACATGGTTCTTCATCTGTCATCGCTTCTGACCTACGTCCAGTCGAACAAGTTGACCTCAGTCAAGGCCCGTATCTCACGCTCGATGTTCTCGATACTGAAGCGATCATCGATGTGTGTAAGAAAGAAGGCGTTGGTACAGTCTATCACTTAGCGGCACTGCTCTCCGCAACCGGTGAGAAGAATCCAGAGTTGTGTCGAAAGGTCAACGTTGGTGGAACCATCTCTGTGTTCGAAGCAGCGCGAGTATGTTCGATGCGCGTCTTTACTCCTTCATCCATTGCCGTTTACGGGCCAGATGCGCCAAAACATGCCCCGCAAATCACACCACTTAACCCAACGACCGTGTACGGTGAAACCAAAGTCGAAGGCGAACAACTCGCCAAAGAGTACGAAGAGAAATGCGGACTGGACATACGCGGCATCCGTTATCCTGGTTTGATTTCGCACAAAGCACCAGCAGGGGGAGGAACGACGGATTACGCAGTGGAAATATTCGATGCTGCGCTGAAGGACGGGCATTACGATTGCTTTGTCCGTGCAGATACACGATTGCCTATGCTCTACATGGACGATGCTATCCGAGCAACACTGATGCTGATGGATGAGTCCAGTGAACACCTTGGTGAATCGAAAGCTGGATACAACATCGATTGTTTTTCGTTTACTGCAGAAGAATTGGCGATAGCCATCGCCAACGAAGTGGATGGATTTACGTTTGATTTCAAACCTGATGTACGTCAGAACTATGCAGATTCATGGCCAGATTCAATCGACGGTTCGGTCGCCAAAGAAGAATGGAACTGGATACCACAATTCGATCTCGATGCTATGGTCAAGGCCATGCTCGATGGGCTTTCAAAAAATCAGTGATCTTTTCTCAATGCAATCATTGTGAAATCCATTTGTAG
>DUJC01000065.1:0-2081 GCA_013330015.1 Candidatus Poseidoniaceae archaeon
GTCTTATCACTGGAGAATCTAACTACGGGGGTAAACACTGGTTTTGCAGTAGTTGAAAGCAATCAAACAAGCATGCAATACAACTTGACGAATTGGACTCAAACCTGTGCAAATTCGGACAGAATGCGAATTGCAGATATGAACAATGATTCTCACGACGATGTTGTAACATTCTCAAATGGTAGTTCAATGATGTGTATCCATTACTACAATACAACAACAATGACATACGATGCATACTTCAATCTTAACACAACAAACAATCCTCTGGATGTTCAAATCGCTGATATTGACGGGGACGGCTACCCTGATTTCGTCACGATTCACGGCCCTACCAATCAAGGAGTTGTATCCGTTTCGCTGTTTTCTCCCCCTACTAATTCTGCTCGTCCAGGTTCTGATATTGTGATCTACCGATGGAACGATATGGTGAACCGAACAGACCTAGCGACACTGCGAATTGATGATTTCTTCAATAATAATCAAACAACAATCATCGTATCAGACGCCTGGAATGATGCAACAGAAATTGTCTACGACACTCAAAGTCGACGATTGACTAAAAATCCACAAAAGTTCAGAAATCTGTCATCAGCTTCGGTTGCAGGAGACATTGATGGTGACGGAGATATAGACTTCATCACTCCAAAACAACTCGGTTCAGTCATTGTTCTCAACAACCAATCATCATGGACCCAGATCCCCTTGCCAGATACGATTGTTACAACGAATGCAACCATAGCGGATTTCAAAAATAATGGTGAAATTAACTTGCTTACCCCAAACCCTCAATATGAAGATGGAGATCCAACAACTCTAGATGGAGACATTGGATATCGGGCTATCTCATCCGCAGGTTTAGGCTCTCCAAATCTTTCACCATTGACTCCTTCCTCTGTGCCAATTGATATACTTCTTTCAGATATTGACCAAGACGGATTGATGGATCAATTTGTTCTTGCAGGTGAGGGGTTCCACGGGATTTTTATCGGAGCTTGGCATAATTTATCATTGGATGTAGATGGTGATGGCACTTTCGATTTATCCGCCGAAGGATATTCGAGCACATCATTGCCGAGTATAGGGGTGCTGAATGTATCCGATACAAACAACGTCATCAAACAAACAATTGAACCGTTTTTACTAAATCTCCCCAGTTCTGTTGATGGGTATGGAATCGAAATGGTAACCAACATGATGTCGGTTTTGAGCAACTCAAATGGAATTGCAAACTTTACTGATATAGAGATCACCTACAATGTTGATTTTACTGTTCGTAGTTGTCAGGGAACCATTGGTTCATTGAGTAATTCCCTCAATCAGCAAATGCTTCCAGGGGTCGGTGTTTTTACCATTACTTTACCAGTTGAAACAACCAAAGCAGGACAACTCGAGCTTAGCAGTGTAAGTTTGACCTATACACTCGGTGCTCCAAATCTTGCTCTACCGCCGACACCAGTTTTATTCGCACAATCTCTAACTCAAACAGAGGCCATAATCGAATGGCAAAATCTATCTGAGTTTGGCTCCGATATACAAGAGTTCCAAGTTTTTAGGATGGACTCCTCAACACCATTTGATTTCTCCTCCCCACATGATATCGTGACTGGACAAAATTTCTATTCCGACTCGGATGTGGAAGCTGGCTATGCGTACAGCTACGTAGTTCGTTCAATCCATGCTTTCGGAGTAGCAAGTAATCTTTCTCAGCCGTTTGAAGTAACGATACCATACCCCCCTGCTCCTGCAGCAGTGACAAACGTCCAATTGATCGATCTTGATGTGGAAACAACCTCGGCTCCGTTGAAAGTAACATGGGATGCGAGCACGGATTCTGATGTTGTGGAGTACAAAATCTTCGTAGCAACATCCGATTTGGATGCGACGGGCCTTAACTTCGAGTTGACGCCGGCGATGGATTATCTTCTTGACGGCGTCACCTATCAAGCAACAACAACTGTATCCTCATCGATTACCGAGGCTGAGATTTCTTCCACCAGTCAATACGTCGATGCATCGGGTACAATTGCATCCGAGGCAATCCAAGATGGTCAGCAGTACTGGGTTGCGATTGCAGCGAT
>DUJC01000065.1:2467-4534 GCA_013330015.1 Candidatus Poseidoniaceae archaeon
CATTCAACAACACCTACATCAATAGCCAACTGAAACTCACAGTATCTTCTGGGCCGGACGGGGTGAGCGATAACGTCCTCGAATCGAACAGTCCTTTGTTCGTAAGCCTGTATGCGTACTATCTCAACAACATGCAACAAGAAATAGCGATTGAAAACGCAGAACTTGAGATGATCATGACGTATGGCTCAGATTCACTCACTTTGAACGGTCAAAGCGACAGCAATGGCCAATGGGTTGCGATTGATGTTGAGGATCTTCACGATAGCAGCATTCCACAATCCTTGCTCGATTATTCAGCAACCTCAGATGGTCTTTTGAGCATCGATGTTTCAATGCAGGCCATCGAGGTCGTTGATACACAACCGTATGCCTCTGCAACGGCATCTGCATCAATGGGAACGGCCATAACGGTAGATCTTTCTGGGCCTTTGGCATCTGTCGATAAGGATGCAAATGACGCAATCGACATCAACATCACTCTGACGGCTACCGACTCGGTCAATGCAGCCCATCAAAACTCGCTCGAAGGCACGACAATCCTCTGGGATGCGTTTGACGGATTATCGGAAAACGCTACAATGAGCGGTTCTGAAACAATTTCAAATGGAAAGGTCCGCATTGCCTCATCGTTTGCAAACATCTCCCGTATCGATTTCACTGTCGATTCCGGAGGACGTCATGTGTTTGGAACAACATCATTTTCAGTTTTATTGAACGCATACGTCGTTCCAGTGCAGGAGAACGAGACAAACGAAACGGTAACTGAATGGGCTCCAACTTCCATCCAAACCGTTACCATTGCGTGTGAAAGTGCAACGATTCTAACAAACAACCAATCAGCTGAAGACCCAATCGATTGTCTGGTTCAAAACCCGAATCCATTTGCTGTTGATGTCCAAACTCTGATTTTGGACGATGTAAAATTGTTCAACACGCCTGCGAAGATTCGTATCGAAGCGAATGCATCAGGAAGCATCTCTTTTGTTCCAAAATATGGGGATCGAAATTGGGACCGACAAAGTGATGTTGGCGTTGAGAAGCAAATCGCAATTGAACTTTACACAAGCTCCCCTGACTACGAGTTCCCGGGTGAGCCTATCAAGTCAGAACATGACGTCGTCTGGACTGCCGATTTCTTTGTTGAGGTCCAAACAAATCCAGACGAGGAGGAAAAGAGTTCTTCCAATGTCGTTGTCATTGGTGGAATTGGAGCGGGCGTTCTTATTCTTGCTGTAGTTGGGCTTGTCCTTTATCGCAAGGCTTCAGCGGACTTTGAGGATGAGACCTTCTATGAAGAGCAAGATGAGTTTGATGAAGAAGAGGAAGAAGAATCAGTCGAAATTCCTGCAGGCAAACCATTGGACGAGTTTGAGGACAAGGCCATTTCCGCTGAACCTGAAATCATTGAACGTCCAGGCGACTCATTGATTTCAGAGGTTACAGCCTCCAATGCAGACACGACCGAAGAGGAGCCAGAAGTCGAGGAAGATGAACCAATCGAAGAGACGGAGGAAGACGATGGAATCTCTATTGACGAATATGGAACTGAATGGTATGAGGATGAAGTTGGCACATGGTGGTACCGAGAGGAAGGTGCGGAAGACTGGTCCGAGTACAGCGAATGAGCAACGAGATATTTTTCAAACACGAATCAACCAGCGAGACGAGGCGTGACTATGAAACAGCAATTCGGGACGTACGATTTGGTTTTACGTTCGGGTGTTGATCCAACTACGGGTGGTGTTGCGATTTGTGGATTTACCACAGCAGGAATGGTTGGCGTCATCGCTGCATCTCACATCATTGAATCGCTCAACCTCACGCAACTTGGTACGGTTATGGACGAGAATTTTCCTGCTGTTGCTTTGATTCAGAACGAGGTTCCTCGGCACCCCGTTCGCGTGTATCAGGGCGATGGTATTGGTGTCTTCACTGCAGAAATTCAATTTGACAAAGAACAAGACATCGCCTTTGGATCAACCGTTCTCGAATGGTTCAGAGTTGGAGGTTTTGATCAGCTCATCATCATTGATGGAATACTCAAGCCAGAGAAACAAATTCATG
>DUJC01000065.1:4919-5316 GCA_013330015.1 Candidatus Poseidoniaceae archaeon
GCTCGATCTTCAGTCAATACAACGCGGTGTTGTATCCGGAATCACCGGGTTCCTTCTTTCTGAAGGCGATCGCCTTAATCTGGACATCACTGCCCTTTTGTCAGAAGCAAGCCCAATGTATCCAGATGTTCGTGCAGCAGCTGTTGCCATCGAAGCCATTACAGAGATGACAGGCAAAGAAATCCCCCTCTCAAAAATGCTTGAGAATGCTCGTAGTATCGAACAATCGGTTCAAGAAATCATTGAGAGCGCAACTCCGTTGCTGCCTTCACCAGATGAAGAAATCAATGACCCTTCATTCGGTTGATTGCAAGGACTGCATGATTTCAATCACGGCTTCAAAGGGCGCTAAGGTTGCAATAAATGGGCGCAAGTCTGGTACTCGTGCCGTCAAATG
>DUJC01000065.1:5705-6733 GCA_013330015.1 Candidatus Poseidoniaceae archaeon
ACATTTGCGAAGCGTGGAAGCTCGTCAAAGGCCAGCAGCAAGTGATCGCGGGATAACAACGGTGCTGCTTGTGCAATGTGGCGGACAGAGCGCCGTATTTCCCGTTCAGCGTAGAGTTGGTCCGCCTCAGTCCATTCGAGGCCAAGCGCTGCCCCACGCTCGATATCTGAGGACGTAGCCAGGCATGTTTCTACAGCCGTATCCTCTGTCATCCGCGAACAAATTTCCTCGTTCCACAATGGACCAATCCACATTGGTCCACTCGAGTGTTCCAACTGTTCCGGAGTCGGGTGCGTTGTGAACGAGTACGGTTTGTCTTTTGTTCGAACTCTCCAACCCATCAATTCTCTATTTCGATCAGCACCTTGCTTGCTTTTTCGTACCAAGACAGACACCCGAACATGATGTCCATCAAACAAAGCCAAGATTGGTTCAATGGCTCGGTCGAGTTGAGCGGCTCTTGTCGCAATGGTCCCGAGTAGAACACGAACTGCATCATCATGCGCATATAAATCGACGATGCCTTTGTGACCATAACGACGCATACCAGACGATGCAGATGATCCTGTTAGTGCTGCAGTGTCGGTCGCTGTTACCTCAAGGACACCAACTCTTGCCAAGGCCTGAAGCGCCCCGTCGATGAAGGTGATTGGGGAACCGAATGGGTCGACATCAATCCATTGAAACGAGCCTTGAGCCATGGCCATTCGGGCATCGTAACTCTGGAACTTGATTCCATTCTTCTCAATGAATTCAGGCTGGATTTGTTCATCGTCGATCTGTGCGATATGTTCAATTCCCTCATCAGAGCTCACAGAAGCCAAAGCCCAATCAAGAGCACTTTCGTCCAAATCATTGGCAGTGATGTGGAGACGAGGTTGATGGCAAGGAGCAATCTCGTTTCTCCATCGACGGACACGAATTCCTGTAGCACAAAGTGCATCCAATGCTCGAATAGGGCGGTCACCATTGACCCAACCATTCTGCAATGCATCTTGCAACAACAAGACAGACCGTGTACGAGCAGG
>DUJC01000065.1:7148-8549 GCA_013330015.1 Candidatus Poseidoniaceae archaeon
TTTTGAGATGAACAAAGGTTCGTCCTTCACACCACATGTGACCAGGCCAACCTTCTGGCGATTCGTGGCCGGTGAAGGATTCGCCCATGGTGGGACGAGATGATTCATCTTCTTGACCGCACCGCTTCAATAATGTTCAAAGTAAATCTCTGAATTTGAATGCGTTACCTTGTGAGCATCATCATGAACGTAGCCAATGATGGCAGCGTTTGGTTCGTGCTGTTGAACGAAGGATAGGATAGAATCTGCATCATCTTTTGCTACAGCAAGGACCATTCCAAGGCCCATGTTGAACGTTCGATGCATCTCCAAATCGGTTACGTTTCCTTGAGATTGCAGCCACGTGAATTCAGGAGGTATTGGCATCGGGGTTTCGATGTGCCACCCAAGCGTATCATGCAGGCGGAGAAGATTGGACAAACCACCGCCTGTAATGTGGGCAATTCCGTGGACTGCATGAACCGAACCTTGGGCAGATCTTAGATGGTTAAGCAATCTGACAACAGGAGAGCAGTAGATTTTGGTTGGAATAAGGAGAACGTCTGCGAGTGTAGGGCTTTCTGATATCTCTCGCCCCGAGAATTCGGCGTTGAAAGGACAAGCATCGGTGTATGCCAACCCCATGCGATCGATGATGTTACGAACGAGTGAGAACCCATTTGAATGAATTCCAGAGGATGGCAGTCCGATGAGCACATCACCTGATTCCAAGCGTTCTCCAGTAATGGCTGAGTCCTTGTCAAGGAATCCGAGTGCAGTACCGGAAAGATCGAGTTCTGTAACGATTCCAGGAAGCGAGGCAGTCTCTCCACCAGCGAGTGTAACATTTGCCAATTCACATGCCTTTGCGAGCGAAGCGCCGACTGCTGCGTGAACTTCAGGATCTGGTTTTGGAACTGCAATGTAGTCGACAAATGCGATGGGTTCAGCGCCGACACACAACAAATCGTTGACGTTCATCGCCATACAATCGATGCCAACACTGTCCCAATTCTTGACTGCAGTTGCAATCTGCAGCTTGCTGCCAACGCCATCGGTTGCCATTGCCAAGAGATGATTTCCAAATTCAATCAATCCGCCAAAACCGCCAGGCAAGTCAACAGGTGCTCCAGGTGTTCCAGCTTTTCTTGTCGAACGTTGAAGCGAACCGATGAGCGAAGCGACAGCCGCGCCTTCAAGATCGATATCGACGCCGCTTGAGGCATAATCCATTGGGTCGCTCATGGATTTACCAACGCAAGACCATTCATGAATCAATCGTCTCGCCAATCAACAATTGAGCAGCGTCAATAATTTCCTTGTGGGAGCCTGCCAAACGATGTCCATCGTTCACTTGATGAAAGGCTACAATATCGTCCCCAGATCGCTCAGCATACGCAACGCTGCATGAAATTGGGACAA
>DUJC01000030.1:0-4383 GCA_013330015.1 Candidatus Poseidoniaceae archaeon
AGGATCGAGCGAGGTTAACCCTCGCCATTCGCCATCGCCGCCGGCCCCACCATGAATGGCGAGAACGGGCATTTTCCTCACTCTACGACGGAGCAGCGAATGATTTGCTGAGGTTGTGCAGGGCGGTCACCAGGGAGTTTCTGGCAGCGCTCAATCGACTGGACAACGTCCATGCCTTCAGAGACTTGCCCGAAGACAGCGTGGTTTCCGTTGAGCCACGGTGTTGCAACCGTGGTTAGGAAGAATTGGGATCCGCCAGTGTTGCGTCCGGCGTTTGCCATGGAGAGAACTCCGGGCTTGTCGTGCTTGAGTCCAAGAGCGGATGGCTCACAAGGAATCTTCCATCCAGGCCCACCGGTACCAGCTCGGCGGGACATTGGGTCCTTGGAATGTGGGCAGCCACCTTGAATCATGAAATCCTCGATGACACGGTGAAAGTGAAGTCCGTCGTAGAACCCGTCTTCGACGAGTTTGACGAAATTAGCCACAGTGTCTGGGGCACTTCCGTGAAAGAGTTCGATGGTGATGTTTCCTGCTGATGTCTCCATGAGTACGTGCATGAATCAACCAACCGTGCCTACCTCAAGAGCATTTGCTTGTTCCATTCTTTCATAATCTGTGTAAAAAATTGAACGACTCAAGTTAGATTTTAGTGGAATAAATGTATCAGAATCGCAACCACACCTTCATGAATAGAAGCCTAATGTTCGACTTATGACCGACCCAAGGGACATTGAAATCGAAACCATTGATGGGAACAAAACAACACTACGCGAACTTGGTGGAAGCACCTATCTTATCGTAAACGTTGCAAGTGCATGCGGGTTTACACGTCAATACGAAGGCATGCAAGCATTGTATGAAGCGAAGCAATCTGAGGGCTTGGTGGTCGTCGGCTTCCCATGCAATCAGTTTGGTTCGCAAGAGCCTGGAACACACGAAGAGATTGCAACGTTTTGTGAAACACAGTTTGGTGTGACCTTCCCCATGATGGCGAAGATTGAGGTCAATGGCGACAACCGACATCCACTGTACGCCGAGTTGTGCAAGGTTCCAGATCATGAAGGCAGGGAAGCCATCAAGTGGAATTTCAACAAGTTCATCGTCCGTGAAGATGGTTCTGTTGAACGTTATTCTCATCGAACGGAACCTTCGGAATTGCCGCTCTAAACGGCTTCTGGACTAAGAATCTTCAACGAGATTCAAATGCAGGACCATCTCAGTAGAGCATATGGTCAAGCAACTTCCATGCATTCCGACCGGATGCTCAGCATGTTGCCGTGAAACGACCATGCCATTGACCGAAGCTGAAGCAAAGCGCCTCTCACGACGGACGGGGATGACTCTGGAATCGTTCACGTGGGAAAACAATGGGATCCTAACCTTGCTGAACGATGAGAAGACGCGCGCTTGTGTGTTCTTGCTCACAGCGAGTTCCGATGTCGATGCAGAGGGCGTATGCTCAGTCTATGAGGTCCGTCCAGAAGGATGTCGAAAGTATCCAATCGTTCTGAATTCAAACGATGATGCCATCTTGGACGAAGGGTGCCCCCGCCGTCAAGACTTTCCTGAACCGAGTGAATCTGATGCAATTGAATTACTCAATCTTGAGGAGCGCTTGTTGCGTAGACAATGACGCGTCCAAGCGATCCATGGACCGAAACGTACCATACGTTCTCGTAGTACCATCCCGTTTGTTTGAGCATTTCTTCAATCGTCTCCCATGCATAATGCTTCAGTGGAGGGCGCTCGCTCTTCTCGAGCGGGTGATTCAGGTGTTCGGTTCGTGGTTCACTTGGCAGAATCAAAACAAGTCCGCCATCCACAACATCTCTCGTACTTGCTAATGTATGTTGGAGAAGTGCGTGATGGTCCATGGACCCCTGAGAATTCCTGCCATAAGGCGGATCAAGAACGACGCCAGAAATAGATGCTCCTTCATCTGGCAATGTTGCTTTGATGTTCGTGGCATCACCCACGACAAAAGGATTCAACTCAGAACCCGCCCATTCAAGGTTCATTTTTGCACCTTGAATCATCTCCTCATCAAGGTCCATTCCGATGGCATGCCTCCCGCTCATGATGGCTTCAATGGTGAACCCACCCGTTCCTGTCATCGGATCGAGGCAGGCTCCATTGGCAAGTGGACCACAGGCAAGATTCACAGCGAGTCGAGCAAGACGTGGTTCCAAACTCACGGGTTTGAAGAATGGTCGTTGGCTTGCCCGACGTTCAATGCTTGAGTCTCCTTTCGGCCCATGATCCATGAGCCATCCGAACGTCACTGTTTGTGAATGACCATCGAGTAAGAGGCCGAACGTTGAATCAGGATTTTTGAGATCGATTGAAGCCCCTGCACGGCTAAGGATGCCGCCAACCTTTCCAGCGATGACGGTGCGAGAACATCCACTGATTCCCTCGCCGTGCTTCCATGCATGAACTGCGCACGATGCTTCATGGTGTGGAAACTGCTCGAGATATTCTCCAATGCGATGCAGTACGTCTTCTTCCTTTGACCATTCGATGTTGACCCCGTCCATGAAGACGGCTTCAATGCCTGCTGAAACCTGAAGTTCATGGGCATCTTTGGAACAGTTGAGTCCAGCGAGTCGAGGTGATGGAAGTGGCTTCACGTCTCCTCGTGGAAACAGAGCAGAAAGTTCAGCCTGTGCGAGTGCAGGGTGCCACCCGCGCAGGGAAACAATGCACTCGCCCATATGCTCCCCTGTTGGTGCTTGTTCTTCACGGCACCGCATGCGAACCATGACATACTCTCGTCCCTAACCGATGGATATGGGCTGCAATCTTCGTGACCTAGCGAATGCGGAAGACATCAATCTTGCCGAGCTCAAAGGCAAACGCGTTGGAATCGATGCATTTCTGACGGCGTTCCAGTTCCTTACAACGATACGAGATCGATCGCCAACGGGCGATGGCGGACCTCTTCGCGATTCGAAAGGACGGGTAGTAGCACATTTGATGGGCATGTTGACGCGAACAACAACCATGCTTTCGCTTGGAATTCAACCTGTTTTCATCTTTGACGGGCCGGCTCCAGAATTGAAGGCGGATGAACTTGCAGCACGAAGAGAACGTCGCCTTGAAGCAGAAGCTGCTCACAAGCAGGCGCTCGAAGATGGTGATTATCAAACCGCGCAGAAAATGGCACAGCGTATCGTCCACTACAGTCCAGAAATGGTCGAAGACACGAAACAAATGCTCGATTTTCTCGGCGTTCGTTGGGTTGACGCTGCTGCAGAGGGTGAAGGCCAAGCTGCCGTTATGGCGGTCAAGGGGCAACTCGACGTGGTTGCAACACAAGATTGGGACGCCCTTCTGTACGGAAGCCCGATTCTTGTTCGTAACTTGATGAGCGATGGTAGCAAACGACATGGTCGAACGGTGCGTGCTCAGAAAATCATTCTGTCTGAAATGTTGGCAGAACACGACCTCTCACGTGAGCAATTGGTCGATTTGGCCATCATGATTGGAACCGATTTCCATCCAGGATTGAAGGGTATTGGTCCAAAGACTGGAATCAAACTCATCAAATCGCTTGGAACGATCGAAGCCATTTGTGAAGAGAAAGGCAAGGAGATTCCAGAACGCCTTGACGAGATTCGTGAGATTTTCCTGAATCATCCTTGCAATGCTGTTGACGATGGAGCGCTGAATCCTGGTCAAGTCGACGTGAAGGGACTGATTCACTTCCTGCAAGAAGAGCGAGAATTTAGTCAGCGACGCATCGATGAAGCGTTGACGAAGTTGCGAAAAGCCAACCTCATACGCGAAGGAGGACAGACCTCGTTGTTCTCATTTTAAGATTAGGCTGGGTCAAGACCGGGAAGCATGTCGAGGTCGGTCGTTTCGACATCGACACCCATTGCTGCAAGACTACGGGCAAGTCCTTCGGCTTGATGGTTGGCAGTAAATCGCTCAAGAATTCGTTCACGCCCAGCCTTTGACCATGCAATTCGATTGGATACATCACCAGCTTGCTCAACGGCTTGAACCCATTGCTCGAGCCCTGCTTCCGTGTTTGGCCAAGGCAATCGTCGCCCGTTGAATCCGTCTGTTACCGTATGCGTAAATCCACAATCGCTAACTACCAAGGCAGGGGTTCCAACCATGGCTGCTTCCATTGGTGTAAGGCCAAATCCTTCGGTTCGGGCCGTAGCAATTAACGCGTGTGCATTTCGCATGAGAGCAACAATTTCCACTTCATCGATGCGCGGCATCACGATCAATTCAGCCCCGACCTTGTCAGCTTGGCGTTGCATCTCGTCGGTTTCGCCCCCTCCAACATGAACGAGAGGAAGCGATGCTGCTGCTGCAACTTGAACCGCTTCCTTGCTTCCTTTCATGAATCCTGCACGCCCAATG
>DUJC01000030.1:4802-5309 GCA_013330015.1 Candidatus Poseidoniaceae archaeon
ATCGATGGCTGGCCAAAGAACACCGACTTCAGCAGGTCGTTGCTGTCCATCTCTAAATTTCACATCCCCTGCAACCCAATCTTTGCTCGTAGGCCAGCCATGTGATGAGGCAAGCAATCTTGAACTGGTCGGAGTGTTGGCTGAAACAACAGATCGAGGTCGCTTCCAGAGCCGTTTGTGCCAACGTTGATCCCATCGTCGCAGATAGGTGAGTGCAAGGTTTTTCACAACCAAAGGATAGCGCAACCGACCATCCATGTCACGTTGAAGTACATCATCGTAGATTCCCTTGTCCCGCTCATGAATGTAAACGTACAAAGGACAGTTGTTTGGGACGATATCGAGAACTTCCATTCCGCCTGTACTTAGGACAACGTAACACGCATCAGCATCATCGAGGGCTGGCTGCAGTTTTGCCCGCAATTTCCGCCAAGCTTTGAGTGCAGACCGGCCAGCACGGGCGGTCACTTCAGCGATGGGACCTGTTGGTAACTGCCATGGAACATC
>DUJC01000112.1 GCA_013330015.1 Candidatus Poseidoniaceae archaeon
GAGCCTCGAGTCGCCAACTGAGAACTGACAACAACCATGCTTGCATTTGGTGCAAGGTGTGGCTGAACAACCTTCCAGACGTTTACGGCTCCTTCGAAGTTGGCTTTCATGGTTCGACGCAGGTCATCAAGTTCCATTTCAGCAGCAGGAACACGATCGTATCGGCCATGATTAAGCACGAGTGCATCGATCTTCCTGTTCATCCAAGCGTGAATGCCAAGCAACCCAACCTCACCCTCATCGGAACAGTCGACCTTGACAGCAAGTGCATCACCGCCAGCGTTTCGAATCTCATCGACGATCATCTCAGCAGGTTTGGATGAGGAATTGTAGGTCAGCAGAACATCGTAGCCATCCTTAGCAAGTCGATGACTGATAGCAGCACCAATACCCCTCCCGCCGCCGGTAACGAGTGCAACAGGTCGAGAGGTCATGTCTTTCCCACTGAGCAGGTATTCATCAATTCATTGCAAGAATTGAGCAAGTTGAGGTGGCTGCCATCCTTCTGGTTTCAGCACTTTACCATCTTCTCGACGTATGACTTTTCCATCAACGAGTTTGGCCATGTTGCTTCGATGCACCTCATTGAATGCATCATCGTAGATGTCTTGCATACCGTGATTAATGATGGTTCCAGCGAGGATGTAGCCTATGTCTGCTAGTGCATCAAGAACCTCGACAAGATCGCCTGCTCGAGCGGCTTCTGCGTATTCCTGAACCTCTTCAGTCAGGAGTTTGATTCGCAACTCGATGAGTTCGTCTGGTCCAAGACCTGGTGCATCGAGTTTTGGAATTTCAAAGGCTTCATTGAATTCAAGCAAGGACTTGACAATTGGGTTCATGGTTGCCATACAACCGATTGGGTTCATCAATGTTCCATGCCGACTCTAGGCTTTTCGTTGCGAGGAATACTGCAAGGCTGAACGTCCAATAAGTACTGTTCCAAACACGATGGCTGAGATGAGAGCAATCATTGAACCGCTACCTGTCTCCAATTCTGCAGAAAAATACAATCCCAGTATCACGGATAGAAGCCCGAAGACTTGCGTGAGAATCATGCAACTTCTGAAACTTCGACCAACGAGTTGAGCTGTTGCTGCCGGTGTAACGAGAAGTGCAGTTACGAGAAGCGTCCCTACAACTTGGACCATCGAGACAACAATGGCTGCAACAGTGGCACTAAACCAAAGTCCAATCCATCGTGTTGGGATGCCTTGAATGCGTGCTGCAATTGCATCGATGGTTGTTGCAAGTAGAGCATCGTGTAGGAAAAAGAGCGTGATGAGGCTAAAGATGGAGATGTAGAGAATCAAATCAAGATCGTCGTAATCGATGAGGAGCAAATTTCCAAACAGATAGCCTTCGATATCAGAGGTAATTCCTCCACCCCATATACGGAGTACAACAAGACCAAGCGCCAGCATTCCCGTCAAGAAAATCGCAATGGATGCATCACCTGTAAGCAAATCTCGTTCCTGCAATTCGTGGATGATCAGTGCTGCAGTCAAACTGAACACAAGAGCATACCACAACGGTGCGGTTGCACCAAGAACGATACCGACAGCAACACCCCCAAAGGAGACGTGTGCAAGACCATCACCCATCAATGCAAGATTTTTCATCAACAGGAAGGACCCATAGAATCCGGCAACAATCGTTGTCAATATCGCTGCAATGAGGGCCCTTTGAAACATCTCCAATTCAAAGAAGGCAGGGAAGGTTTCTCCTGGCATCAATGGTCCCAAAGGCTCAAGGACACCGGAAAGAAGGCCAACCAAGTGTTCACTCAATTGCATCTTCATTCCTCCATGTGTGAATCTGCATGGACATGCTGTAGGCCGATCAAGCCGGCCAACCCACTCAAATCTGGAATCGCACTCGGTTTACCATCGTACTGAATTTGACCATCGAGATAGATGACTCTGTGGGCAGATTGCCGAATAGCGGTTAAGTCGTGCGAGACCATCAACAAGGTCTTGTTTTCGTTGTGACAGAGGTCATCTAGGAGTTTGAGAATTCCATTCCGTGAGCTTCTGTCAACGTTGACCAGTGGTTCGTCAAAAATGAGCAACTCAGCATTGGAAGCGAGTGCACGACCGATGACAGCACGTTGACGCATCCCTCCTGAAAGGCGAGCAATGTCCATCTCTGCAAGATCGGTCAAGCCAACGAGTTCCAACGCCCTCTCGACGGCTTCGTCGTTCTTTCTTCGTCGAAATGAGAACAAATTACTGGTTGAGAGGGTACCGAGTGAAATCAACTCTCTTACAGTCATCCGCATTTTCGTAGGAATACTCGCAGCGCTCTGAGATACCCATCCCACATTACCGTTGAAATTGACGTTCTGTGGATTGTGCCCAAAAACGGTAACACTACCATGTGCTGGTTGCAGGATTCCTAATACAGTCAACAGGAGTGTGGACTTCCCTCCCCCATTTGGGCCGACAATTCCAACGAATTCTCCTTTGTTTATGCTCAGGTTCACATCTTCGAGGACAAGTTTCCCTGATCGGACGACGGATAGGTTCGTCGCTTCCAACATGGAAGGAGCTCCGGCGGCTCTACTAGATGAAATCGCCTGCATAACAACCGCCTCAAGGCTTGGTCTCGGACTGTTCCATACCAGTCCAAGAGTTTTCACATAACTCGACGGGCTGAGAGGAACTCAGAAGCTATCTTGTATGCAAGGAACAGGAATATGCCGCCCACGAAAACAATGGGCAATATGTCCACAGTATGCATACTCGATCCCCCAATTTCAATTCGCCTTCATCAGCAGCCTAATCCAGCCTTGAGGCTGTCGAGGTTCTTCTCCATCAGA
>DUJC01000069.1:0-4827 GCA_013330015.1 Candidatus Poseidoniaceae archaeon
GCATCTCCTACAATCCGTGACTCTACTTTCACCCTTGGAGTGGATGGGCTCGGTTACAACGGGCCTGGTGTAGAATCATTCAACGCAGGAGCTGGAATCCTCTCGAGATTTACCATAACCGATTCGGAATTCACTGGAGATCCAAGTGCCTCATGCAACGATGGAATCAGTCTTATTTACGCTGAAAATTCATTCGTTAATTTTGATAGTCTTGACGTTAAAGAAAATTCTCAAGGCGTCTTCCTCAGAGGATCATCTGGATCCTTTGGGAATTCAACATTTGACGTTGGCTGCAATGGCATCGACACCAACTCATACAAAACCACAGGTGATATCACGCACACATTGCACCTTGACAACAACGTCATTACGACTGGAGAAGGTGCTGGAATTACTGCTTACGATGGTGCAATCGTTTCAGCGACGGGTAACACTATTTCAGGTGCCTCGGGTGGTTCAGGATTTGGTATTCGTGATTCAACCGTTTTCGCACATCGAAACACCATAGGCCCCATTACCGGTTACAACGGATTCTGGGTTTACGGGCAGTCCGAAGTCGAAATAGAAAACAACACCATACAAGACACTGCAAGAGAACCCATTCAGATTGGAGAATACCACTATCGTGATTCAAACAGCAATTACCCTAGTCCTTCCCCAAACAGAGCGCACATAGCGAACAACATTATTTCCAACAATTCTGGAACTTGTAACTCAGCTTTCATGTACGATGGTGACTTCAACTGCCCGGCTATCCACATTTTCGCTTCTTCAGCAACCATTGTTGACAATACCGTTACCAACAATGCGGGTGATGGTCTTCGAATCAAAGGTTCGATAGTCAATGTACAACGAAACTCCATTGAGGCTGGTCAATTTGCAGCAAACATTTCACACTATGACAACAAGAATGGGCAAAAGTATGGCTCAATCGGTTACTTCTCTGGAAACACATGGACCAATGCTACACAAGTCTACAATATCTCCGAGTCCCGAGTAACGGTCCAATCGGAGTACATCCCTGATGCAACAGGCGGATATTCGTTCCCAGTCATGCTTCGATGGCTCGGTACTGAGTGTCCGTATGTCCAGTCAGCATGTCTCCTACTTCCAGATACAGCAGCCGCACCACCTCGAGACATGCCACTCGCCATTGAGTTGGTTAACAACTCAACCGTCTTTTCGTTTGCAAACTTGCAAAACTTCGACGAATCGAAGATTCATGTCCAAAATCAAAACTCAGCATGGGGTTCGCAAGTCCGCCAAGGTGAACTTGTTCGCTACCAAGTGAAAGCCAAAAACAGCAACGTTGCAGGAGCAACGGTCATCATCAAGGATGCTACTGGTTTGCCCCTCTACGACCTCACAACCGACAGTTTAGGTTTTACCCAACAAGTATCACTCCCTTCAAACTTTCTTCTGGACCGAAACTGGAACCACCTCGTAGGTGAAACCGCAGTTGTCGTACCTGGTACTGACCCAAGCAATCCAGAAGTTCTCGATGAGGATACCTGCTCGGATGGTTACGACAACGATGGAGATACCTTTGTCGATGCCGATGATCCAGACTGTGCAAACGGTCGAGAATTACCGTTCTACATTGTTGAAGCATACAAGTTTGGTAAGGGCAAGAAGGATTTCGATTTCGTCCTCAGTGGGTCAATTGACGATATCATCAGCCTCGACAACCAACGTCCAAGTGTGACTGTTGAACAATACGATGGTGATTCTTTTGCCATTAACGCTGTGATCTCAGGAACAGCCTGGGATGGTCAGTCTGGCCCATATCCACTCGATATCATCGCCTATGACAGACAATTTGGCTTAATTGAGCGAGTAGAAATCCAGCCCCCTGGAAGTACCGATTGGTATTATGCCGTCGACACGTCAGGTGCAAACGGCGAATTGACCAAGGAAAACCACCCATTCAAGACATGGTCGTTCGATTGGGACTTGTCTGCTCACCCTGACGGTGAAAGTGACGTTACCTTCCGTATTCGCTCATACGATGGTTTGGATTACTCCCCTATCGAAGTCCGTAAATTCAAGCTGAATCTTGTTCCACCAACCCTCTACCTCAACGAGCCATTGGACGGTTCCACGCATTCCAACGGAAAGATTCTCTTTACCGGAACAGCATCCGATCCGTACGCAGGCACATGGGGATCTGACATTCAAGACATCTGGTTCGATGTTTCTGGTCCAAATGGTTATGCCTCACATTTCGCCATTGATGGTTCAGTTGCTTGGGCGTACGAATGGAACTTTGAGGAACTTGAAACCGGTGAATATACGTTCGAAGTCTGGGCGAGTGACAGTGACTTCTGCGACGACGTCCAAGGAACGTGTGTGATTTCCACACGGACTGTTATGGTTCTCAATGACAACATCATTCCAATTGTTGATCTTCTCGAACCTGATGGTACACAACCTGTACAGGCAGAAGAGACGACCACGCTTCTTGGGTTTGCCAGCGATGGAGCCGATGGAACCATCACACGTGTTGAAATTGAAATTCTCGATCTTGCGAGCGGCCTCATTCTCTCGGATGGACCTGGTCCAGTTACGACCTTCCAAAAGAGCGGGCCTGGATATTCGTGGTCTACAGTTTGGGATACGAGCAAGTTGATTCACGAGCGCCAGTACGAAATTCGCGTCAAAGCCTACGATGGTGAAGATTACTCCATTGAAGATGTCGTCCGAATCACAATCTCGAAGCCAAGTAATGCCAACAACATTCCTCCACAGTTCAATTCAACAGCATGGCCGAATCAGATTACCATTTTCTGCGTCGTTGGCTCAACATCTGAGAATCAGTGTGGTGGAGGGGCAACCATCGATCTGAAGGAATTCTTCAGCGATCCGGATTCCTCGTTTAATCAACTCAGCATCGACTTCTTAGACGATCAGACCGACCCGAGCGATGACTCTCACCCATACTTCATCACCATTGATAGTGAAGGGTTCGCTCGATACGACCCTGCCATTTCTCAATCGAACGAAGATATCACAACGTGGACCATTGAGAATGTTCGATTCATTGTCCGTGATACTTCGGATGAATCTGCGTTATCTCGTGATGTAACCTTCTTCGTTCAGGCAATCGAATTTGGCGTCGTGCGAGATAATCCGACAGGCACAGTGACTGCTACGAGCACTGCAAATTTCAGCGGTACAGGCTTGCCTGGGGCCCGTATTGAAGCTCGCTCTGCAGCTTCTGAAACACTCATCAAGACTGTGGTCGTTGGTGAAACCGGTACATGGAAGATGGCACTCACACTCCAAGACATGAACGACGCATCGAACGACCTCAAGTTCCTCATGGACGGTCAGACCTTCGGTGGTAGTTCTGAACCCGAGACGTTTGGTGTCGTCGTTGGAGAAGCAGATGAAGGTTCGAATTTGTTCCTCATCATTGCAATTGTTATTGTAGCTCTCGTTCTCCTCGGTGCTGTTGGGTACTTCTTCATCGAATTCGAGGATATTGAGGAAGAAGACTTTGCTGCATCCGAAGAAACCCAAGAGAAAGAAGATCCATACGCTTGGGGACGAAAAGAGACCGCTCCGATTCCTGAACAACAACCTGCCGTTGTTCCAATACAACCTGCTCAGGCGCAGTCTTCTGCTCAGCATCCAGGATGGCTTTGGGACCAAGAGACCAACCAGTGGGTTCCCGATCCTGAATATCAACCTCCTTCCCAGTGAGTAGGTGGCGCAATGATTGCTAAACCTGGCGTGCAGGAGAAGGTGCTGTTGCATCTTCTTGACTATGCCGATTTCAAAGAGAAGGTGGAAGTTCCTTTCGCTCTCTCTCAAATGGGAATTGCCAATGCCGTAGCAATTGCACGTTCCAACGTGCCAAGGGCTATTTCTGGCTTAAGAGACCAAGGTCTTCTTGTTGAACGGCAAGCACACGTGCAAGGCGTTAGCCGAAAACGCAAGGCCTACTTTCTAACAGATGCTGGAATTCTTGCTGCAGAGGAAACGTGGGGCCGCCTTCGTGAATTTCAATTTCGTTGCATCAACGTCGACGGTGAAACATTGTCGACATCACTTGGTGCTGCTCACGAAGTCTTACCCTTCACAATGCGACCGGTTGATATTATTCGCTACCTTGATGACAATCTCATTATTGATGCTCGTTCGTTGTCCGAGGATCTCATTGAGCGTGATTTGTCAAAGCAAGTCGAAAAACAACTGGTCACTTCTCTCGGAGATCTCCCAAGATTACGACACTTCTATGGTCGGGAAAAAGAACTTGACAATATGGTGAATTTGTTGGATGCCCGCGCAACCACTTTGATGATTCCAGGTATTGCGGGGATTGGTAAAACAACAATTGCTGCGAAGTTGATTGAACGCTTCATGCATCGTAGAAATTTGCTGTACCATCGCTGTCAGGATTGGGAAGGGTCTCGTGCTTTGTTTGAATCCTTAGCTGAGTGGTTGCTCAACATTGGCGATTCATCGTTTGCTGATTATTTGGCAGCAACACCCGTACCTAAACCGGACGATGCTGCACGAATTCTCATTGATTCGCTAGAGAATACACCGACACTCATCGTCGTAGACGACTTTCACAAGGTTTCGGATGCTATCCTCTTCCAAACCATTCAGTCGATGACACTTGGGTTGCTTGGAAGCGAAGAATCGATAGGGCTCGTCATCTTTTCACGCTCGTTCAAACCGGTCGTTCCAACCAAGGATGCAGAAGGTCGAATTACGAGCCTTGTTTTGCCACTCGACGGTCTTGACTCCGATTCAGCAAGGAATCTCCTCACAGGATTCGAAGATTTGTCGACCGAACAATGGCTGCACATTCACGGT
>DUJC01000069.1:5214-6050 GCA_013330015.1 Candidatus Poseidoniaceae archaeon
GCCTTCCACGATACGCTCGAACATTACGTAACGAAGGAAATCTTCTCGAAACTCTCTGGTGAACAGAAGCGTGTTTTGACTGTGTTATCCATCTTCAGAGAATCCGTTCCCCTCGATGCTTTACTTGCTCACGAATTGGATATCGATGTTCTCGGAAGTCTTGTCGAACAAGGACTCGCACGTCAAGTTGATACCGATGTCTACGATGTTCACGATTTGATTCGAGAGTTCCTTGTACGAAGTATCGACGAACAAACCAAACAAACTGTTCACAGTACGTGCGCAAATTACTACAACAAGTTAAGCAAGTCCTCTGAAACGACTCTGGAGCAAATCTATCACGAACTCGCTTCAGAGCGACAACAGGAAGCGATTGAAAAGATCGTTGAATTCGGTCGTCAACTTGTTTCGCAAGGTCATCTTGAGTTACTCAGTCTCATTGAAAGTGTAACACTCGATCGTCTTGAAGAATCCTTGATGGCTCCAATGATGCAACTTCAGGGAGATATTCTTTTGATGCTCGGTCGGTTTGAACAAGCATCATCCATCTTTGAGACTGCAAGCAAGGCTGCCAAAAAAGCCAATCTTCCGGTTGTCTATTCCGAAATTCTTGGTTCGCAAGCAGACATTGCCATGAAGCAAGGTCAAACCGACAAGGCTCTCTCATCGCACAAAGAAGCACTTGAGGTTCAGGTTGAACTTGGGGATGCGAAAGGAGCTGCGCGCACCTACAACAACATGGGCTATTTGTACCGAAGAAAGAACGACCGTGGTAAAGCCTTGGAAGCATATTCCGAAGTTGAAGCAATCATTAGCAGTGATGAATCACTTCTTAG
>DUJC01000071.1 GCA_013330015.1 Candidatus Poseidoniaceae archaeon
AATTCATTCGGCATGTCTAAACTAATCTTGGGCATACCCTGGCCATATCCAGGTAATATTTGAAGAATACTATGACTTCGTAGTTATGATGTCTTCACGATGGAATTGTTTAGCAGCATATCGAACTGTTAAGATACAGATCAGTGAAGATACCAAAACCCAAACGATGACGTGCTCGATGATGATACGATTCAACAACAATTCTCGCAAACCAAGCAGAACATTGACGAAAGGCACTCCAAACCAAAACATTTCCACGTCATCTAAATTGATGAATTGTGTTAGTAAGATTGGCATAATCATCGCTAACGTGATTGGTGTAAGAACCGAACCAGCTTCCTTCACGGATTTCGATCGCATAGCTAAGGCCAAATAGAGTGCTACTATCATTGTCCCATAGAATCCGACTGCCAATGCGAGCAATACGATCGCAGCGAAACTAAGTGATGGTACATCGATGAAGTCACTTGCGAGATAGGCGATACCGAACAAGAGTCCACCTATCTGCAAGGTGACGCCAACGGCTGTAATCGATACAACTGCAAGCCACTTTCCAAGCAAAAGTTCAGTTCTTGTGAGTGGTAGGCTTAGAAGGGATTCAAGCGTACCACGTTCTCGTTCACCAACGGTCATGTCGATGGCAGGTTGTACGGCAGCACTTGCTGTCCATATGGCCAAGACGAACGGTATAAACAAGGAAAGCAGCATGCCTGCTTGTTCCCCTTTTGTAGCAACATCAGCATTGGAGATAGAACCATCCCATTGCAACGGATCGAGTGTAGACTCGACATCAAGGCCTGCAGATTCAATTCGCTGAGTTCGTAAATCGTCCTCCCAATCGATGAGAACATCCAAGATTCGACCTCTCGCTTCATTGGATTGTTCTGATGTCGATAAATGCAATATCGCATAATACCAGGTGTCATTTCGTAATTCCAACCGTAAGATTGCATCGTATTCGAGGTCACGCAACTCCTCTGTGTCATTATTCGCATCGGACAATGTTGTGAGATTTTCGTCAAGTGGCATAACAGTGACGAGTGCTGTTTGATTCTCAATAAGATCCACCAATAAATCTTCAATATCGTTTGATTGAATCAGTATATCAACGGTCTTTTGTTCAAGTTCTGCGGCTTCGTTTTGCATAACCACAGGGAACGCAATGAACAACACTGGGAAAAGCAGGAGTGGGATGAGGACGAGTGCTACAATCGTACGCCAATCACGAATAAACTCGATGATTTCCTTTTTGGCAACGATGACAATTCGCTTAGGACTACTCATCTTCGTCCACCTCCAATCGATGTTTTGGTGTGAACAGACGCCGCCAAATTCTAGACATTTTCGAGGGTTGTTCGTTTTCTTCCATTCTGGGTCTTGCTGTTTCACTCGTCAGGGACACATATGCTTCTTCAAGTGATTCAGTACCAGTCAATGAGAGCAATTCATCCGGCGTTCCATCAGCTTGTATGGTGCCATTATGGACGATGATGATTCGATCGCAAACTTGCTGGGCTTCAGCAAGATGATGTGTCGAATAGATGACGGTTCCACCTTCGTCTTTCAATTTCCGCACAAGGTGGCGAACTGTTCGTGCAGATGTAACATCGAGTCCACCTGTTGGTTCATCGAGGAGTAGGATTTGTGGGCCATGGGCAAGGGCGCGCAAAAGAGCAGTTTTCTGCTTCATGCCACGAGAGAATCCTTCCGTGTAACGATGAAGCGATTGGTGTATATCGAGGAGTTTCGCAAATCGATAGGTACGGTCCCAGGCTAACTGATCATCGATTCCATGAAGCCTGCTGTGATATCGAATGTTCTCCCAAGCCGTCAATTTCGAGTACAAACCCGTCGACTCTGGTACAACGCCTAATACAGAACGCATTTCTGATACTGGACGATTGTTTTCGAGTTCTACCGAGCCTGATGTGGGCCGATATACGCCTGACATGAGTCGCAGGAGTGTTGTTTTTCCTGCACCATTTCCGCCTACAAGTCCGATGACGGAATGCTTGTGAATGTCGAGATTCACTTGCTCAATTGCATGAATATCGCCAAAAGACTTTTTGACGTTGGTGAGCTTCAACAACGGTTCCATCTGGAACACACTCAAGATGCACGGCCGCTCTCTACTGCGAAATCGAGTCCGGGATGTTTTTCCTCAAGTCGCTTTGCACGATCGAGCGTGTTCCGTAATTCTTGAATGATTTCCTTTTGCGACACACCCATTTCGACCAATGTACCAAGCAACTCAAATGCTCCCTGTATTGCACCTGCATCTAGGAAGGCCTCGTTGCTGATTGTGCCGTCGAGTCGCAATGTTTCCAATTGTTGCGAGAGATATTCTGATTCCTTGCGAATACGTGGTCCTGCAATGTGCGGTAGCGACATGATTTGGTCAACACAGGTTCTCATCGATTGGCTTAATCCAAGGACGATTATGAGCATTCTGTTATTGCATGCTCTCAACGCTGTTTCAGTTCAACCAAAATTCCGCCTGTACTTTTTGGGTGAACAAACGCAATCGTGGAGTTGTGTGCCCCAACACGAGGCGTTTCATCGATCATAACAATGCCATTTGCTATTAGGTGCTCGATCATTGCTTCCAAATGATCTACAGCCAGACATAGTTGTTGGATGCCGGGACCTCTTTTTTTAAGAAATCGACCAATTGGTGTGTCTGGTCCTGTGGCTTCCAGAATTTCGATGTTGGTTGCTTCATTGCCTTGTGAATCGAGAGGGAAAAAACGTGTGACTACTCCTTGATCTTCTACCAGTTCGTCTTCTCCGTGCTCCATGAGTCCAAGTAATCTCCAAAATTTACTCCCTTCATCGAGGTTCCTTGCTGCAATTCCAATATGGTCGATTGTGATTTTCTGTTTCATTGTATCACCTAAAACCCACTTGGTGCAGAATACGTTCCAAAGACGTCCTTCATAGCTTGCATTATCTCCCCAAGTGTAGCATCAGCTCGGACTGCTTCGAGTACCATCGGAAACAAATTTTCACTCGTCCTGGATGCATGTGTGATTGAAGCTAAAATCTGTCGAGCTTTAGATTCATCTCTATTCTTTCTAAGTTCATCCAAACGCACCTTTTGGTACTCAGCAACCTCTGGATTCAATTTCATTGGTTTAATGTCCACTTTTTCTTCCATTGTGCCATGGTTTACGCCAACAATTCGTCGTGTTCCACGCTCAATTTCATTGAAGTATCTATAGGCGGTTGAATGGATTTCTTGCTGTTGATACCCTTGTTCAATAGCTCGAAGTGCACCACCCATCGATTCAATCTTCTCAATTTCTTTCCTAGACTTGTCGTAAATTTCGTTTGTTAATGCTTCAATATGATACGAACCCGCAAATGGGTCAACGACATCAGCCACACCTGACTCTTCTGCAATAATCTGCTGTGTACGAAGAGCAATAGTTGCACTATCCTCAGTAGGTAGACCTAACGCCTCATCGAAACTATTCGTGTGAAGACTCTGTGTTCCTCCACAAACAGCAGCCAATGCCTGAATCGTCACTCTGCTGATGTTGTTATATGGTTGCTGGGCGGTTAATGAAACGCCAGCAACCTGTGTATGGAATCGAAGTTGAGTCGATCGTTTATGCACGGGTGCGTATCGTTCAACCATTAAATCGTGCCAAAGACGACGGGCTGCTCGGAATTTTGACACCTCTTCCAAAAAATCATTGTGACAATTGAAGAAAAAAGATAGGCGTGGTGCAAATGTATCAACGTCGAGACCTTTCGCGCATGCCGATTCAACGTAGGCCAAAGCATTGGATAAGGTAAACGCAAGTTCTTGAACAGCAGTAGATCCGGCTTCGCGAATATGATAGCCTGAAATTGAGATTGTATTCCACTTAGGAATATGCAGCGAACAGTGTTCAAAGATATCTGTGATTAAACGCATCGAATGTTCAGGTGGAAAGACATAGGTGCCCCGAGCAATGTACTCCTTGAGTATATCGTTTTGAATGGTGCCCGAGATCAGATCGCTTGAAACGCCTTGTTCTTCTGCAACAACACAATACATCGCAAGTAAAATCATAGCCGGGGCATTGATGGTCATCGATGTTGAAACTTTGTCAAGCGGTATCTCAGCGAAAAGATCCCTCATATCTTGCAAGCATGAGATGGACACACCGACCTTACCAACTTCTCCTTCACTGAGTGGATCATCTGCATCGATTCCTAATTGCGTTGGCAAATCGAAGGCTACTGACAGCCCTTTTTGCCCACGTTCCAAAAGCAATCGGAAGCGCTCATTGGTCTCTTTAGCAGAAGAAAACCCAGCATATTGTCGCATAGTCCACAGGCGCGAACGATACATGTTTTCATGAATTCCACGTGTGTATGGAGGATGGCCTGGGCGCTCTACATTGTCACTCGGCGCATAATAAGCTGGTATTGGAAGCCCACCAAGGGTTTCCCAATTCGACTTTCTGAACTCGACCATATTCTGTCCATGCTGAGACGCTTCATCAAGCCTCGCATTTCAGTGTTCAACGCCGCCCGGGCCGTGGGCGTGCCCGTGATCGATTTCTTCTGCAGTTGCTGCACGTACTTCGACAACTTCGACGCTGAATTGCAGTGTTTTACCTGCGAGTTTGTGGTTGAAATCAACCGTTACTAATTCTCCATCAACCGATGCGACATTGAAGGGACCTACATCGGACATGAGTGTCATCCCTGGCTCAGGCGCTATGTCTCCAAACATCCCAATTGGAATTTGTTGGATTGCTTCTGGAATTTTCTCACCGTAGGCACGTTCTGGTTCCAGTGTGAAGGTTCGACGTTCTCCTTTTGTAGCGCCCATGAGTTCTTCCTCGAAACCAGGAATCATTTGTTTGTGGCCAACGAGAAATGTAAGAGGGTCTCGTCCTTCACTGCTATCGAATACTTCTCCACTTTCAGGAAGTGTCCCTGTGTAGTGGACTCTTGCTACGACGTCTTTGTCAATGGTCGTCATGTTTTCATCTCCTCGTTGTTAGTGCCTTGACGAGGTCCCTTAATCGTTGGGCAATCTGTTCGTCAATAATGAGTTGTTCTTCTTTTTCAGAAATGAATTCAAGAGATGCTTCAATTCCAATACGTTCTCCTTTTGCCCAAATCTGACCCAAGAGGTTGGACCGATGTTCATCAGCAACTCGATCATCTTCGAGGATATCACGTGCTGCGTATTTGTAATCGTTGTATCTCTGACGGTTAAGTTTCTTGACCTTTGGCTGTCGTCCACCGCCTGAGTCGTCGTGTTTGGATTTTCGACGACGTCGATGCTCCCGTTTTTTTGGCGTTTCGGTAACAATTTGTTTGAACACGTTCTTTGCATGAATCGCCTCTTCCAAACCTGTCTCAACAACGATTTCTGGTGTTTCAATCTCTATTGACGACTCTTCTTCGGTTTCAACAGCGACATCGACTGATGTCTGCAGTTCTGGTTCAGGAGGAGGAGTTTCCGGTTCAAGAATGGACTCTGTCTTTTTTACAGACTCTTGGGATTGTTTCCGGAGCTCTGCTAACCGATCGGCACGGGATACTTGTTGAATGGTCTGTGTATCGGTTTTAGCATTCAGTGCACTTGCCTGAACGGCCGGTTTTTGTGCAGTTGGAGCAGTTGGTGCTGGTTGTGCACCGAGTCTCTTTCGAGCTTCCTCCTGTTTTTTTCGGAAGTCGTTCGCATCAACGGTTTGCCGAGGTTCCACGCGATGTTGGCTTGACGGACCTGGCGAGTTGGATTGACTACGTTCGTTCCTTTTCTTTTGGCGAACTTGATTCGCATTTGCAGCAAATGGATTGAATGGCTCATCCGGTTTTCTGCGTCGGTCTCGAATTATAAATCCCCCAATAATCAATTCTCTCGGTCGACTCGTTAAAAACAATCCGCTAACTACGCCTAACTCCAGTTGACAATCGTGTCATCCGTTCGCATGTATTGATCGATTCCACTCGCTTCAAATGGAGTCTTTCGACCTGTCTTCAATTCGATGTAACCAAGGAGACCTATCATCGTACCATTGTCGATGCAATACATTCTCGGCGGCGCATGCGAGGTTGATTCACGTTCGTGGGCCATGAGAGTAGACATCTCTCTCAATCTGTTGTTGCATGCCACACCTCCGCCAAGTAAAACTTCTTTTTTACCACTGTGAGCGAGTGCTCGTTCTGCAACTTCAATGCATGCTGCAAAGGCGTGTTCTTGGAGAGACCAACAAACTGCGCCAAGTGGATGTCCTTTCTCAATGAGCCGCTGAGCAGCGGTCAGGATTCCAGAAAATGCAAGATCCATGCCGCGAACAGGATACGGCAATTCGAGTCCATCGAGTGACGCATCAGGATGTTCATCGATGTATTCTTTCGCCAACTTCTCAATAACCGGTCCACCTGGGAAAGGAATTCCTTGTTGACGAGCAAACTTGTCCAACATATTTCCTATGCCAATATCAAGTGTTTCTCCCAGAACGCGGTATTTACCTTGCAATTTTGCGATGACTTGTGTGTTACCACCACTGACATACAAAAGGACGGGGTCATCGCAATCGCATTGTTGTCGTCCAATTTCGATGTGTGCTACACAATGATTGACGCCGATGAGTGGAATTTCCAACTTGCTTGAAAGTGTACGAGCAACGGATGCACCAATGCGTAGACACGGTCCCAATCCGGGGCCTTGCGAATAGGCGATGGCTCCAATATCATCTGATGTCAAATTTTGTGATTCTAAAACTCGAGTAAACAAGTCTGCAGCATAATCTCGATGATGATCTGCCGCCTCTCGAGGATGGATACCACCCTCAAGGGGCTTGATGGTGTCTCCAACAGAGGGGTAGGGAATGCCGTTCGGGTCTACGAGCCCGAATGAGAATGTATGTGCGGTGGATTCGATTCCTATGGTCCATTTGCATTCGTCCATGGACCACCCTACATGCGATTGTTCTTCAACTCTCACCTGTTCCCCCAACCATGCGAACCATCTTTCACAACATTGGTTCGTTGCAAACCATGGATGATAAGTCA
>DUJC01000060.1:0-1348 GCA_013330015.1 Candidatus Poseidoniaceae archaeon
ATCTACAAAGCATGCAACGAATCTGGTTCTCCTCGCACACAGTCAGAGATTTGCTCCATTGCGAATGTTTCTGAAGTCACGTTGCGGGGCCTTCTTCGATTGATTGAAGGCCTCATGACCAAACTTGGCGAAGCCTCTCAACAATGAGACCCTAAGTTTATTGAAGCGATTCCGGTTGGGATATCTATGGGATTCAAAGCCAAGGCCCGCAAGAACAAGCCAAAGTCTTCAGAGAACGGAGATGAAAAGAAGAAATCAAGTTCTGGTGAAGTTCCTTGCGCGGTCAAGTCCTGTAATCGATTTGCTGACAAGAAAATCGGTGGCCGTTCACTTTCCTTTGATGACGCAACAGAGATGTGGGGCTCTGGCAACTTTGTCGCAACAAAAGGCCGAGTTCGTGTATGCAAATCCTGCTACCGCTCTTGGAAGAAAGAAAACAAGAACGACGACATGTACTGATTCACTTTCACTTTCAGTTTCGACCCAAGCGAAATCAGGTATACCGACTGCACTCAGCAACAAGGTATGCGCAACAACCGAACAACGGTAAGAAGCCTCGTCACGACCCAAGGCACGTGCCTTGCCATGAGCGATGGATTGGTGATTTGGGAAACGCCAGCAAACCGAAGAACGCTTCACCTGAGAACAACGGCAACCGCCATTCTCGGCGTAAAAGAGGACGACGTCGCTCTCTCCAAACTCTATGTTGGAGACAAACTCGGCCAACTCCATATTCTCCAACTCCCTGAATTCACGCTCGTATCCACTTCAACCATCAGTCATGCATCATTGCGATCTATGTGCATGAACGACCAATCTCAGCTCCTCATTGCCGATGCCGAAGGGCGCATCTTCGCTGCAGATACCGATGGGAAATCTTCCCTCTTGTTCGAAACCAACCGCTCTGTCTCTTCCATACGAGCTAAACGTGGAACCATTCGCATCCAATCCGGCTGGGAACAATGCGTCTACAATCACGATGGGACCCTCTCAAATCTGAAGGATGCTTCCACCTCGTTTGGAGATAATCTGACGCTTCGAAGGATGCGGGAGAAAAAGGCGATCGAGACTCAACGACGTGAAGCTGAGGCTCAATTCAGATTGCTGCCGTCAGCCTGACTGGTTTCTTGTTCCAATCGAGGCCAAGCGGGGACTGGCTCATGCCAGAGCGATGTATGCGCAGGTTTGGGCCATGAACGCGGCAACACACCTTGATCTGCGATAATGTTCTCGAGCACTGTGATGTGACGCTGTATTGTTTCAGCAATGTGATCTGAACCTTTGATGCTTGGTCCGTGCATTGGAATGAGTTTCTCTGCACCAAGTTCTTTCAGAAGTTCAAGACTCT
>DUJC01000060.1:1748-14240 GCA_013330015.1 Candidatus Poseidoniaceae archaeon
TGCACCTGCAATGACCGTCTTTGCAGATGGAATGTAGACCATGAGATTGCAACTGCTCGGACCAGGTGCTTCGATGAATTCGATGGTTTGGTCATCGAGCATCGATTCCTGATGCATATCAAGTTCTGTTGCATCCACAATCGGCATATCTGAGTCGAATCGATTGGCCCATGTTGTAAAAAAGTCACCTGATGCAAGTGAGGATATCGCTGATGCATGAGCTTTGATTGGAACATTTTCAAAGCGTTCTGAAATCGATGCGCTACCTCCACTAAACGGATAGCGTCTCGATGTAAGAACAATTTCTCGAAGGTTCAAGTCCTCTCCGAGTTGGCCAACAATTCGCTCTTGCTGAAGCAGTTGATACCAAGCGGTACCGGAATCGATGAGGATAGCTTCCTCTGAATCCATCAACAAGACCGCATTCGCATCGTGATGGATTCCTGGGAGACGCACGATGCGCATGAAGTACGGTACTCCCTCAAGTGTTTGAACCATGCCATCCAGTTGTCTCAAATCCGGCGGTTGCGGTTAAATAGAGGAAGTTGGTCGCAAGGCCATGGCACGATTTCCTGAGGCTGAAGCTCGTATGCTTGTGCGTAAGATTTGCATGAAGTGTAACGCTCGAAACGCTGCACGTGCTGTACGTTGCAGGAAATGTGGTTACAAAGGCCTTCGCTGGAAGAACATCGAGCGTAAGGGCAACTGATCCTCACGGTAATAGCAAAGGCAGAATGGCTGCCATTGGATCCCCAATCAACCACAATGGCAAGATTGCAGGGAACAAAAACAACAACAAGGGTAGTTTCAAACTAACCCATATGCGCTCGGCACCGATATCCTCCAATCGATGGATGTGCTCGTTCATTTCTTCATCTGTCGGTGTTCTTCGTGGTGCTCGCTTCTTATGAATCAAAACTGTTTCACCACTCGGCATATCCATTGTATCGGAAAGAATCCAAACATGCCTCTCACGGACGGAGGCTAACGGTACTGAAAGAGACATCCAGGCCATGAAGAGGTCCGAAACAGTCCTTACAGAACCTGTTGCAATGTTTCTCAACAACAAAACGAATGGGATGAGCACGAACAAAAATCCACCCCAAATCAAAAGGCTCAGTGATGGAGGGAGATGCATGACGATCTCGTTCATCGAAGCATCTGAGTAGATTGGTACTTCTGTCCATGAAGGGAACAGCAACGTGACCCACATCAAGGCCTTTGCATCCGCACCACCGTGAATGAACCTAAATCTCCAAGCAAGGTCGATGATGAACAACGTGAACAATGCTCCAATATACGACCACCACAAGGTCGCTTCCGTTGTTGCCTCACCAATGAGGACATCGAGCGGTGAGATCTCTGCGTACCGTAGAGCTCCAGCAACCAATCCGATTACTGAAAGGAGATACCACAACAGGACAACCTGATCCAGTCGATTTCCTTGACGGGCATCCTTCATCGTGGGTCTGCCGATCACAGAACCACTTGCATAGGCAAGGAGTGCAGATGCTGTGAGCCATACAGACCAATGGGGTCCCTGTATCAATAAATCAAGAGACCAGATGAATACAATCGGCTTGGTCCAAACCATCCAATGCTCGTTCGAAACACGACGTTCCTTGTGGTCGAACCATGCAGCCCACCCCATGCAGAGAATGAGAACACCCATTCGAGCCCATCCAAGAATGGTTTCTTCATCGGCATCCATTGAAGTGTCCACGTCGCCAATGACCTTAAAGACGGCCCACTACAAGAAGGAAGTATTGGGCATTCCAGGGGGCTTACAAGATGGACGTTGAGACACGACTACAACAAGTTGCGACCGTCATCAATCAAATCGATGACCCGAAGGTTCCTCGAAACATTCGCAAACAAGCGAAAGAGACCTGTGAAAACTGGTTGTTGAACAAAGGTAAGAAGCTCGATGTCCGCATTGCTATGTCCCAATCAAAACTTGAGGAGTTGTACGAAGATCCGAATATTCCGCCCGAATTCGGAACACTCATCCTCATGATCAATACTGAACTTGAAAAGATCCTCACAGATATTCTGTGATTACTCTTCCTCTTCCAGTTGCTCGTAGAGGGATTCTAAGACCGTTCTATTGGATTTTTTCAATCGTCCAGATTCAACATCAATGTTGTTCAATTGAAGAACGTAGGCATCGTTGTCGTACAAGGAAGCCGCCTCTTGGATGAATCTGTACTGTTCTGTTGTGACACGGTTTCGCTTCAGTGAACGCTCAATGGCATGCTTTGCAGCGACCTTGGTCATTTGACGGTCGCTTAATCCAAGGATGCGTTGGAGCTCTTCCAACGATCGACTCTCATGACTGGAGATTCGACCATCCTTCAGGGCCTCCTTCCAAGCCTCATCAATCGATGGGGCTCGTTCTGCAAGCAGAATAGCAATCGGACGAGTTGGTTCGATGTTTTCGAGTACAATCTTGAAGATGACTGTAAATGGAACGACAAGAACCATTCCTAGGATGCCCCACACCCAATAGGAATATGCGGTTGTCAGAAGAAGCAAAACTGGTGAAATGTCGAGAGCCCGTCCTGCCCATTTCGTTTCGATGATGCTTCCCCAGAGTTGTTGGTTTGATACAAGTAAAATCAACATGACAAACCACCCAACAGGAGAGAGGGTTACAAATCCGAGAATCAGCGGTGGAATCGTTGCTATCAATGAACCAATGTAAGGTACATAATTGAGAATGAAGGTGAGTAAAGCCCATGTAAACCACAAATCAATTCCGAAGATGAAGAGGATGATTGCTGTAATTCCAGCAGTACCTAAGCCAACGCCCGTTTTGACAACAACATACGTATTGATGCTCTCTTGAATCTGAATTTGCATATCTTGAACACGACCAGACACACCACCTGGCCAAGCTCTTTCGATTCGACCTGGCAAAAAGTTCGCTTCAAAGATGATAAAAATGAGGAAAAAGGACACCGTCAAACCCATCCCTAGCAAACTGCCTACACTGGAGACAACTCCACCAACAAGATCGGCTATGCCTGAATCACTCGACAAAAGACCCATTTCTGCGAGGTCTTCGGTAAACGTTCCATTGGTTGAATTCAAGGATTCAGTAATCGAGGAGCCGACGACCGGTGTTCCTTTCAATTGGTTCCAACGCTTGTCCAATTTCTGATTGTACTGCTTGATTCGGTCGTCATCATCAGCAAGGTCGCTCACCTGATCAAAGGCAAGATAGCCCGCAGCGACGACGATCAAAAATGCTGAAAGAATCATCGTGACATAGGAGAGACCGATTGGAAATCCGTTCTTTGAGAGATAATCGGCACCAGGTTTCAACACAAAGTAAATTCCAAGTGCGATGAAGAATGGCTGGAAAATACCCTTGAGTTCAATCATCCAAACTGTGAGCAAGGTCAAGAGGATGGCCGCAAAGGCAAGGTTACCGAGACGCTTGTGAAACGTCTCATTATCGAACACAGATTCCTGCCCGTCCATACTGTGCACTGTTGGATATCACGTTTGAATTTATTGTGAGGTCTGCTCGGCATCAGAAAACTCAACTTTGAACGAGAGAAGGAAAGCGAGCATCATCAAGACGCCACAGATATGGAAGGCTGTATGGTAATCAAAAAATCCAGTGCGGTCAACCGTAATGGTCCAAACATAACCGCCGGTCAACGGACCCAGGATTCGAGCAAAGGATGAGAGCGATTCTTGTGAGCCCATGACTGCACCCAATTCATAATCATCACGTCGTGCAAGTGAGGTAAGGAGCGTACTCGATGATGGTTGGAACAATCCGTTTCCTATGGCGATGCCTCCTGTGATGAAAATCATCCAAGCCCATACGAAATCCAGTGTTGAATACGGAATCAGAATAAGACCGATTCCTGAGAGGACTGAACCGAATCGCAAGATGAACAATGAGCCGAATTTACGCGTCAAAGGCCCAATAAGGCCCCCTTGTGTAATAATTCCGAGAATACCGATCAAGGCGAAGATTCGTCCATTATCGGCCTCACTAAATCCGAGTCCTCCTGTTGATGGATCCATCTGCGTGTAAAGGATGAAGACAGCATGCATGACGGTGAATCCAAACATGTAGAGGAATGTAACCCACATCAGCGATCCGATGTTTTTGGTACCGAGCATTCGCTGAACATTGGATGCCGTTCGTTTCATAGTTGCAGTCCACGTCTTTGTTGTTCGAGTCGAACGTGCTTCTGGAACGAGAGATTCGGGGAGATATCGGAACGCTAGGATAAGTGATACGATTGACAGAACACTCGCAAGAAGACAGGGAAGGAGGTAAGGATGCGTTTCGAGAACGGTTCCTGCAAAGACATCCCAACGCTCAGCAGGGGCCGAAAGTTCTCCTCCTAAGAACGGTCCAATGGTGAAGCCAAGGCCAAATGCTGCTCCAATCAATCCCATCCTTGTAGCGAGTTGTTTCGGCGTACTGACATCTCCGATGTATGCACGGGCAACTGCAATGTTTCCGTTGAAGACGCCTGCGAGGAAACGTGCTACAAGAGCCATCAACAAGGTGTTGGCAAGACCAAACATAGTGAAAAAGACCGTGTTTCCAACCAATCCAATCATGAGTACTGGGCGTCGGCCAATCCTGTCGCTTAATCCGCCCCAAATAGGAGAGAAGAGGAACTGAGCTGCAGAATAGGAGGTCATCAACAAGCCGACCCAAATCCCTGTCGAGGTGATGTTTTGATCAACAGCCAGATCTTCGACGAGGTAGGTCAGGAATGGGATAACAATACCAAAACCGATCATATCGATCATGGTAACAAGGAAGAGAACGACCAGTGCGCCCTTTCCTGCATCAAGAGTGGATGGTGCGTGAACGTCATCATCCATAGTTCGCTGGAGGAAGTCCTCCCTTTGAAGTCATGCTTCTATCAAGGAATCAAATCGAGGTTGTTGGACCTGTCAAGTCTGGCGTCAAACGGTCGATGACTGAGCCAAGACGCTCGACCAAACTTTGCTTTTGTTCATGCGTGATGAGTGCATGTTCCATGACCTCGTCCAAGGTATCGACTGCGATGACTTCAATCATGCTTTCAAATTGCTCGTCCAACAATACATCTTGCATGTTGGAACGTGGAATGACAACGGTCTTGACTCCAGCTCGAGCAGCCGCCTCAATCTTCGCAGTGACCCCACCAATAGGGAGGACTTCACCACGAACGGAGAGCGAACCCGTCATGGCAAGATCTTGACGAATTGGAATATTCTCGAGCGCAGAGATGATGGCTGTTGCAATGGTAATCGAGGCAGAGTCGCCATCGACACCGTGTGTGTCAACAAACTGGATGTGGATGTCGTAATCTGAGACGTCCTTACCCGTGAGTTTCTTGATGACTGCACTCACGTTGGTGACGCTCTCCTTTGCGAGATCACTCAAACCACCTGTTGCGTGTATCTTTCCGCCACCACCTTGCGATGGTGTAACAAGGGCTTCCACAGGCAGCATGATGCCGGAAAAGTCAGAGAGACCCGAGTTCGCACCAAGGACAGCAAGCCCGTTCACACGTCCAACACGGTTTCCGGAGTTGACGATGAGAGCGTAGTCCAAACGACGCTCGATCATTCGGTCAGCAACTTGTTGTTCGAGTGGCTTTGCAATTGAGCGCGCTGCTAAGACGTGAGCATCCGTGACGTACGGCGCGCCGTCTTCAGCGGCAAGATCTCCAGCGATTCGAACCAATCCACCAAGCTCACGAAGTCGAAGAGAAAGTTTGCCTCGACGACCTGCCCGACGCTGAGCTTCTCGGAGAATCAAGCCAACACCAGATTTGTCGAAGTGAGGGATTTCTCGGGTACTGCCCATGTCTCGACGAACTTCTTGAGCAATGAAGCGAATCAGTCGCTTTCGGTTACGGTTGGTATCTGGCATTTCTGAGTTCACATAGACCTCATATCCATACCCACGAATACGGCTTCGAAGTGCTGGATGCATGCCTTGGATTGCATCGAGATTTCCAGCAGCGATGAGAATAAAGTCACAAGGAACTGGTTCTGTCTTAGTCAAAGCACCGGAGGATCGTTCGGAACGGCCTGAAATTGGGAAGGCACGCTCTTGCATAGCCGTTAGTAGGGCTTGTTGTTCTTCGAGTCGTAAGAGATTGATTTCATCGATGTAAAGAACACCTTTGTTAGCACGATGTATGGCACCTGGTTCGACACGATCGTGCGCAGGTGTTTCCATACCACCCGATTGGAACGGATCGTGACGGACATCGCCAAGAAGCGAACCGGAGAGTGTAGCGGTTGCGTCGACAAACGGTGGTCTCTCGTCCAAGTCGTGCTTGACAAGAACCTTCGGAATACGTCCTTCATCGCCTGAGCCAAGCCGGCTGCGAATGAACATGTATCCGAACATCAACAGGAACATACCAAACAACAATGTGAGGATATCTCCACTTGGAATTGCGACAATGACAAGAAGGAAAGCGACCGCACCAAATCCAATGAGAAGCATACGCTGGGCTTTCTCTTTCTGCTCTCGAATAGCTTCCTTCTGAATACGAACGATGCGCTCTGCACGGCCTGCAGGGACGGAACGAACACGAGGTTCGTTTTCATCGTCCTCGTTCGGATAGACCAGAACATCCTCAAGGGCATCTTGTGGCAACAAGTCTGTCATCGAGCGAGCAAGCATCGACTTCCCTGTACCAGGGTCACCAATCATCAACATGTGTCTGCGCTGTTCAGCCGCTTTTCGAATCACAACAGAACCCGCTTCTTGGCCAATGACTTGGTCAACGAGGCGATCTGGAATTGGAACATCTTCCGTTGTTTCAAATTTAACATCATCAATCCATTGATCAATGCTTGAAGAAAGCAGGTCGTCGGCATCGTTTGATGGCTCAGGTGCCCAAACAGTGACCATTTCAGAGTCATCATCGCTGATGACATCCTCTATGGGGTCGCCCTCTGACATGATGTTTCCTCGCTCTCCTCCCCTTTAGGACTTTAGCATAACCCATAGGGATGGATGGATTGCGTTAGTATTGCAATCGGTCGAGATATTGCTGGCCGTAATACTGCCATTGTTCCATGGTCCAACCCGCTGGTAGGCCACCTGGTGGCAATGGAGGTCCTGCGACAAAGGGTAGTACAACCGGTTGAGCAACTGGCTGGGCGACTGGTTGAGGCATCGGCTGGACGGCGGGTTGTGGGAGTGGCTGTTGGAAGATCGGAGCAGCACCACCGTACATGGAGTTAGCAACCGTGTCATGAATTGGCAAGGTGTTTTGATTCCATGCTGTTTCAGACTCGAGGAATTTGGTGTCGCCGCCTCGACGGGACATCATCAAACCAAGGGCCAGTGCGACGAAAATCACGCCAGCAACGATGCCTAGGATGAGCATCCAGTTGGTATCACTCGATGCCTCGGATGTGTCACCAGATTGCATGTTCTCAACAGGGCAGTTCGCACGAGGGTCATCACAGGCCGTATCGTATTGAGCACGCTTGTCTGTGAGGATCGCTGCAATGTCTTCCTTGTATTGCTCGTTGAGGATTGAATCATCGTTCTGCTGAGATTCGAGTTCTGCGATTTCTTGCTTTAGTTGATCGATGTAGGATGAAAGCGTCTCATCGTCCATGTCAACAGGTGCAGGGAGTTCTTCGAGAATGTCCCACTTTACGCTTACAATGGTCTTGTAATCGTCTCCGTTGGTATCAGAAGCAGTGATTGAGAGTTGGTAGTAGTCCTTGTAGACAGAGCCTGATGGACGTGCGCTTTGGTCGGGCATGAAGATGGATGGGATGTCCAACTTCGTTGACCAACCAACCAACGAACGAGTGATGTCAAGGTTTTCTTCGTAGAGACCATCGCAGGTTCCGGTCTCATCGTTGCAGATGTTCCATGTAGTTTCAATGACTGTAAAGGTTGGTGCAATGTCAGTGAGGAAGATGTTTGCCGTTGGTATCTGATCGATGTAGGTGTTCTCCATCTCGACATAGAAGTGTCCGCTTCCATCATCAACCTTGGTGATGTAGAGCGGGTAAGCGTCAAACACATCGACAGTGATGGTGTAGGTGTTGCTGTCGTATCGGTCAATTGTGTTCATGGTGACCGTATGAAGGCCTGAAGTTTGGAAATTCAGGGTCATCGTTCCATCGATAGGGTTGTACTTTGCAGCACCTTGTTCGTCGGAGGAAACGGTGATGAACGCTTCATTCGATGGGTTATCGACGTCCGTGAGCAGCGCCATCAGATTGATGACACGTTGCGTACCGAGTTTTTGCGTAGTCATCTCAAGACCGGTGAGGTCGAGACGAGGAGCGTCGTTGATTGGGTTGACCTTGACCAACAGCGTCTGGTCAGAGAACTGCTCACCATCGCTTGCACGAATGGTAACGGTTGTTTCACCGTTTACATCGTCATCCAGTGTTTCGAAGACGATGTTTGTTGTGTTGAGGTAAACATCAAACACGTTGCTGTTTGACATTGAGATGATTTCGAGCGAGAGGGATGAGGCTGGAACAGAAGCACCGGTGTCGTCAGTATCCGAGAGGAATGGAAGCAAGCTAAGTGTGCCCATGGAAGCCTCATCAACGATTTGTGTTGGAAGAGCCTGCCAACGAGGTTGTCCGTTCTCAAGGACATTGAAGAGGAGTGTACCGTATGGAAGTCCATCGCTGCCGTAGTTGGCACCATCATCCATGAAAATCTCGATGCCCTGTTGTCCGAGTGGACATCCTTGCGTTGGGCTCCAAGCAAAGCGGACTTCGACTTCGGTTGTTGCAGGGTGCCATCCAATAAATGCAGCGTCACTACTGGTAATGATCAAGTCGGACAGTGGCGTCTCTGGATCGGAAACAATACCGGTCAAATCGACTTTGGTGGCAACATCGCATGGAACTGGGTTAACTTGGTTTGGAGTAATGGATGGCGGTGCGTTCATGAGGTCAAATACCGCATTAGCCATCGACCACCCAGAGGTCTGTCCACGAGCATCAACGGTCCTCGAACGTAGGTCGTAAAGACCGGCAGGCATGTCCAGTGTTGGAAGAATAGAGTACTCTCTGCCTTCATTTGCTGAACCAAGATAGAGGATGTTGTCTCCACCCGTGACGACATCCCCTGTCCATTGACCCTTTCCAGCCTCTGAAATTTCGACATCAAACGTCAACGTGTCGATGCTGTCAACATTGTCATCTGCATCACCCTTGGCGAGAACGGAGAAATACTGACCTCGACTGATTTCAGATGTTCCTATGACTTGTGGTGTCTTGGACTTTGGAGGTCGGTCGTGATCGAGGTCAGTGGTCGCTTGATTGTTCGAGGTGACGCTCTCACCGCTTGTGGAGAGTTCAACGCCGAAAACGGTTTTCCAACCGTTGGAAGGAAGAGCGCTTGTATCGAATGTTGTCTGAGCGGTCATCGTTCGTGAAGCACCACTCGTTGTCAATGTGTTGATTGTTGTTCCTTGGCCGATGTAATTCTTATTTCCGTTGAGGATATAGTAGAAATCAACGCTACCACCGCTGTTGTAGTCAAGGTCACCAGAGTTAGCAACCGTTGCATCGAGTGTGACGATGTCTCCGCGGACGTAGGAAGCACCAGCAGGGCTGGTGACAGTAAACGCTGGGATTGAAAGATCCATTTTTGGCCCCATGGTTGAGTCGATAGCATGGTAGACGTGAGGACTTGAACCACCGACTGAGACAGTGTTACCGCTCATGAGGACTCCGACAACAATCGCTTTGCTGAGTCCGCCTGGAACGACGGCAGCAGGGACACTGGTCCAAGAAACCGATTGGGATGTGGATGTTGGGGTAACGCTGGCAAAGGCACTACCTGAACCTGAACTCTTCGATTTGTAGGTGTTACCTGCGGTCAGCCAAGCCATCCAGCAGTTGTATCCGTGAGGGATACCGGAGGAGTAGGAATATCCTGTGCAGTCCTTGTCGACGAGTGCTGCATAGAGTTTCATGTTCCCTGCTGCGCTACCCGAACCTGTGTACTTGTAGGTAATGTCGATGTTGTAGTTTGAGCCGGATTGGCTGATTGCTGCAGTCATGCCGTAATCGTTGACGGTGCTGTGCATTCCACCGCCACTGGAGAAAAGAGAGTCGTATGTGGTGCCAGCGCTGTTGGCACCACTCTGACGCTTATCGGTTCGATCGCCGAAGTAGGCATCTGGTGCACCACCTGTTGTCCATGCCCAGTTGTATGGAGCGACGTTTCCAGCACGTGCTGTGTTTGTAGTGCCAAAGGATGCAGACATGTAAGTAACGTAGACGTATTCGTCTGGGTGGTTCTGCTTGATAGAGTGGTGGGCGTCTGAACCGCCACCTGGTTTTGAACAGTGACCACAGTTGTCGGAAGAGATGTATTGGCCGAAGACAACGTGCCCTGGGCTGGTGGCTTGGGACGGGTTCTGGACGATGGTTTCTTCCTCAAGGATTTCAGGTTCAATACCGTTGTATTCAGAAGTTAAACCTGCCATGAGACTTCCAACAAAGAGGAAGACAATAGTAAAAGCCATGGCTCGGACGCTGATTTGCATAATAAACGGACGACTATTCGATATATAATGCTACGCTGTTTCCGTCTGAACAATTTTATTTAGAACATTTCATTAATTTTGCAAAAGACTGATGGTGAAAACGGATTCCCACAACCATGGCAGACGCATCCATTGCGGCATTGGTCGAAGAAAGTGGTCGCGTTCACATCGTTGAACTCATTGATGAAACAGTGAAAATCAAGGGAATTGGTGTCTTCAATCCAAAAAGAACCGTTGAGAACATTGCGTTAGGACAAGAGGTGCAAATTGGTGCGAAGATATTCACGCACTTGCCGCCACGCCTTCCTGAATTGATTGCCGGCATGAAGCGGAGAGCCCAAACCATTGGATCGAAAGATGCCGGAGTCCTCATCGCCAGATTGGGTATTGGCCCGGGCGATGTGCTCCTCGAAGCTGGTTTAGGCTCAGGTGGCCAGTCGATGCACCTCGCCCGAGTTCTAGGCGAATCCGGTCATCTCATCACCGTCGAGCCAAGAGAGGAACACTCAGACGTTGGTCTCGAGAATTTGAAGACACTTGCCATTGCCGTGCCACAATTTCCAAAGCATTCGCACGTTCATGGCAGAATCGAATCGTGCATCGACGAGATTCAAACGATTTCGAAGCAGGTTGATGCAATTCTTCTCGACCTACCAGACCATTCCATCGCCATCGAAGCGGTTGCTCCTTTGCTCAATGTTGGTGGCAGACTGTCTTGTTACTGTCCAGTTTCAAGTCAACTCGAACATGCGTGGGTTGCATGTGAAGAAGCTGGGCTTGAGGTTGAATGGGCAGGCGAAGTCATTGAGCGTGAATGGGGCAAAGCAAGCAAAGGTGGTGTACGGCCAGTCAACGGCCCCTTCGGCCACACGGCATTCCTTCTCATCGCTCAACGAAAAGCGTGATTAGAATTTTGGAGCCGAACCGTATTCCACCACCCGGATGCTCGAATCGCATGTTGGGCAGGTGAATCGGAACGGTGGTTCGTTTCCACCTGGAACGGCGAGACGGGCGTCACAGGAAGGACAGGATATGCGTCGGTTTGTATCCATTCGACATTCGTTTGGACCAAGAGCATATTGCTTCGTCTCTTCTTCCTCCTCATCCTCTTCATCGTCGGATTCAGTTGCAGGGATACGAGGTGTTCTGAATCGGAGAACCAGCAATGCGAGTGCGAAGAGAACATAACCCGCAGCAATCAATTGTAAGGTGGTTTGCTTTCCGATTTCGACCCCCAACAGTTCGATACCTTGAGGTGGTTTTGGCTCACCGAGGACATCGATTTCAATCGAAGAAGATTCCGCATCGACACTACTACCGTCGATTTGAATAAGCGCTCGGACTCGGAGTTCCACATCTGTGGATTCCATTGTTAGAGCGTTAAGCCGGACAACGAAAATTTCTGATGCCCCTGGTTCAAGAGCAAATGCATCCGTGACTTCACCCAAGGAATTGTTCCATCGAATGTCAAGAACGCCATCTCCAACACCAACCATCGTCAGTTTGCCAGAAATAGCGATGTTCGCAAGATTGGTGATGGTGACCGTTGTTGATGAGCCACCGAGGTAGGGGATTCTCAAGGCTTCATCGTCCATGCTGATGGCTGCGACAGAGGATGAATTCCACGTTGCATCAACGGTATAGACAACCACTTCATTCTGAATCGCATTGGAGCGCGCGTTTGAGACGGATCTGAAACTGAAGGCATTGGTCCCAGCTAACGCATTTGAAGGGATTTCGCAGTTCCAAGGAAGTTCAGATGATGATGCACCAGGTTGCAAAAGTACGGATGATTCAATGTCACAATCCAAACCTATGGATGACAGTGTGAAGATGTCGACACTGTTGCCCGTGTTGGTGACTTTGAGCGTTCCATCGATGGTACCACCTGCTTCTGAAGTTGCATCGTTTTCATAGACGAACAGGTCCGAACCTGCAGTCATTGGAAGCAGTGTGATGAGTG
>DUJC01000060.1:14672-14890 GCA_013330015.1 Candidatus Poseidoniaceae archaeon
CTAAGTACGACCGTTTCAGATTGACCAACGCCGAGATTAACCGACGTCTTGGACAAGGAGAGCTCGAAATAATTCGACGTTTCACCCGCACCGATCGATAGGAGGAAGGTGTCCTGAAGCGTTCCGATGTTGGTCACTTCAATGGTGATGTCGGAGGCAACAGAAGGCCCTGCAATGATCTGATTGGTGTTCGGGCTTAGTTGCGCAAGCGAGCGATC
>DUJC01000060.1:15298-15727 GCA_013330015.1 Candidatus Poseidoniaceae archaeon
GAAAGCGCATCGGTACGTGCGCTTGTCGCAGCGGATGCTGAAACGTTGAACGATACATTGTACGTTGCTCCTGCTTCAATCAGGTAACCATCGACATCAGGTAGAAGAGCGTTGACGCCTCCAGGGAGTCCTGCAATTGTGAACGTGTCGAGTGTGATGTTTGAGGTACCATCGTTCTCGATTGTGAGCATGACGGATGCTTCATTTCCTGATTGAACGACGATTCTGCCATCCAAAGGACCTCGCAGGCTCAAGCTGGCTTGTTCCTGAACATCGAACTCCAAGGTCAAATTTTGACTGATGATGGAGTCATGTGTCACCGTCACGACACGCTCGAGTAGGCCGAGTGAGCCTTCCGATGCGACTGCTTTCAAGGTCCATACTGCTGATGCATCGGCTGCAACAGAGACACTTGATGCGCTCTCAAGC
>DUJC01000001.1:0-11339 GCA_013330015.1 Candidatus Poseidoniaceae archaeon
ATCGATCGGTGCTTTGTTTGCGACGCTTTGTACGGGCCTTCTATGTGGCCATGGACAAGGCGCTGCGTCCGCTGCGGCGAGATCAAACCGCGCGAATTCGCTTGAAAATCGGGTGATGATCCCAGTGCCTTCGGGCCCTGGGTGAATCCATATCGCTCAGTAACGAACTTTCTGTCGAGTGATGGTTCTCCAAATACGTTGTAGAGGGTCATAATAACGGTCAACAACACGTTCTTTCAACTGGATGATGGCATCATCTGTGATTTGGATTCCTGCAGGACAGACTTCCGTACAGCATCGTGTAATGTTGCAGTATTCAATACCAAATTCCTTCTTGATTTCAGGAACACGATCTTCCGTGTCGAGTGGGTGCATTTCGTATTGTGCAAGACGTACAAGGTTTCGAGGTCCTGCAAAGTCATCGAACATCTGGTGATCTCGAAGGACGTGACATGTGTTGACACACAAGAAGCACTCGATGCATTCACGGAAGTGTTGAACTCGATCTGCTTCCATTTGGTTGAACTCCCAATCCATTGACTCGGGTCCATCAATTGGTGCAATGCGTTGCGCAACATCGTAGTTCCATGAAACATCTGTAACCAAGTCTTTGATGTGCGGGAAAGTCTTCATCGGTCGAATTTCAATCGGCTTGCCCTCGGGCGTTTCTGCAACAACATCACTCATTCGAGTCATGCACATCAAACGTGGTCGTCCATTGATTTCTGCGGAACACGAACCACATTTTCCTGCTTTGCAGTTCCAACGAACAGCCATATCAGGTTCCTGTTCATGCTGAATACGGTGCATGCAATCGAGTACGACCATGCCCTCATCGAGCGTAATTTCGTACTCCGTTAGAGCGGTCTCACCGTCTTCTCCACGAGCGAGCTTGAACGCTTGCTTCTTTCCTTTGAGGGACATCAGTCGTCACCTCCTTGTTCTTTGGCACGCTCCGCAATCATGGCTTTGACTTCCTTGATTGCAGCTTGAAGATCATCGCGCATCTCTTCGACTGGTTCTTGTCGAATTTTGATTTCACCATCTTCCATCCAGATGATGTTGATCGTCTTGCCCCAGTATTCATCTTCAGGTGTTGGCATATCATCGCGAGTGTGCCCACCACGACTCTCCTCACGAGTAAGTGCAGCGAGTGCACAAGCACGAGAAACGTCGGCCATGTTGATGAGATCGAGTGCTTGGTGCCATCCCGAATTGTATCGTCGACTTGTACCTGGGAAGGACTCCATTGCTCGTTCTTTGAATGCAGTGAGGTCAACCAACGCCTCCTCAAGTTCATGCTTGGTTCGAATGATTCCAACCTTAAGTTGCATCATTTCACGCATCTCATCGTAAATTATACCCGGATTCTCTCCACCTTCTCGAGCAAATGGTGCAATCATATCCTCGATGGCTTTGCTGACTTGTGAACCATCGATGCTTGGTTGGGCCAAATTATTGGCTCGCTTTGCAGCATATTCTCCTGCGCGCTTTCCAAAGGTGATAAGATCAGACAGCGAATTCCCGCCAAGTCGGTTCGCACCATGCAGCCCAGAAGAGGCTTCACCGCATGCGTAGAGGCCTGGGACTGTGGTTTCCTGTGACTCTGCGTCGACACGAATACCACCCATGATGTAGTGCGCAGTTGGGCCGACTTCCATAGCGTCCTTTGTAATGTCAACTCCAGCCAATTCCATAAATTGGTGATACATGGATGGAAGCTTCTTCTTGATCGCTTCTTCACCACGATGTGAAATGTCGAGGAAGGCGCCACCGTGGGGCGAACCACGGCCTGCTTCAACTTCAGCCTTGATGGCCTTTGCGACAACGTCACGTGTCAAAAGTTCAGGAGGTCGTCGAACCGTTGCAAGTTTGCCACTAACAACTTCCTCGACCCATTGGTCGGCTTCTTCAATTGTTTCAGCGTGGTCACCTTGGAACATTTCTGGAACGTAGTTGAACATGAATCGGTCATCTTCGCTGTTCGTTAACCGACCGCCTTCACCACGAACACCCTCTGTTACGAGAATCCCACGAACCGAAGGAGGCCAAACCATCCCTGTTGGATGGAACTGGACAAATTCCATATCGCGAAGTTCAGCACCTGCCCACAGTGCTAGTGCATGACCGTCTCCGGTGTATTCCCACGAGCCAGAGCATACACTCCAGCAGCGGGTGCTTCCTCCTGTTGCGAGAACAACAGACTTTGCTGAAAAGGCATGGAAGTCTCCGTCAACACGGGTGTAAGCGACACATCCTGTGACTCGGTCCCCTTCTTTCAAGAGATGGCGAACTGTGTATTCCATGAAGATGTCAATGCCTTCATGGATGCCTCGTTCTTGGAGCGTACGGATGATTTCGAGCCCAGTAGCGTCACCAACGTGCGCAAGACGTGGGAAGGTGTGTCCTCCGAAGTTGCGTTGATTGATCAACTGTTTTCGTGTTCGATCAAAGACTGCGCCCCATTGTTCGAGTTCACGAACTCGATCAGGTGCCTCTTTTGCATGGAATTCAGCCATTCTCCAGTCCGCAAGCCACTTGCTTCCTTTCATGGTGTCGTGGAAGTGAACCTTCCAATTGTCTCGAGGGTCTGCATTCTGCAAAGCAGCGGCACAACCACCCTCTGCCATAACCGTGTGTGCCTTGCCGAGGAGTGATTTCGTTATGATGGCAGTTTTAGCACCGCATCGTGCAGCTTCGATTGCAGCACGAAGTCCAGCTCCACCTGCTCCAATGACGATAACGTCGTATTCGTGTCTGGTGTAGGGTTCGCTCATTTCTTCACCCCACCAAAACGAAGGCCATGTCACTGATGTGCCCTTTTGCAACTGCGATGGTCCAAAGATCACCAAGGAAAACGAAGCCGAGACTTGCCCAGAACCAGAATCCGTGGGATCGGTTGAACAAACTAATCCGCTTGAATATGCGACCTCGGAATGCAGAGATTCCACTTACCCACCGGTCAAGGCTGCCACCTGCAAGGTGACGAAGAGCGTGACATGATGTTACGTACATGGTCAAGAGGAACGCCTCCGTTGCCATGATGAAGGTTCCCAAGGAGAATCCCCAGCCCGCATCAAAGTGCAACGTATGCGTAACGTCCCACCACTTGATAATAATGATAATCATCGCGGCATAGAGGAAATAACGGTGGAGATTGTTGAAGATGAACAAACGCTTCTCACCGCCGTAACCGATTCGTTTGTTGATCTCTGGCTCATCAACCCAACACCCTGTAGGTGATTGGAAAAAGGTTCGATAGTAGACTCGACGCATATAATAGCAGGTTCCTCGGAAACCAAATGGAATCCATAGAACCAGAATAGCTGCGTTGACCCAACTTGGGTGGTCCCATTCGTTGAGTCCGAACAAACTCCATTCGAGGATATTCGGTGAGAAGATTGGAGAGACAACCGTCGAACCTTCGAGTTTGTAGGAGATGCTTTCTGGAAACAGAATCAATCGCCATGCGGTGTAAACGAGCGCAGCGGTAAGAGCAAGCCCCATCCAAAAGGGTTGAGCCCACCAATTGTCGATTCGATCGGTACGTCCAAGCCCGTTAATCACGGGGAGTTTGATGCCTTCTCCCATAGATTCACCCTTGCCCCTCATCGGGGCTTATTCCTACCCAACAACTAGGGGTCTTTGAGGTTGGCCCTTTGTCCCCTTGCAGCGTTTGAAAGAAAACAAAACGCGTTTTGAACGATTAGACCAATTCGTCCCATCGTACTTCTGCTTCAACCATCTCGATTTCGTCAACATCCATCTGAGCAAGTTGCAATTTTCCAGAGAGTTCGTCGTTGACAGCATGCCAATAAGAATACGCTTCAATGACCCAAATCCCAGATTCTCGAGTTCCATTGCCGCTTCCCTTGACCCCACCGAACGGAAGGTGTGCTTCTGCACCGGTTGTGGAATTGTTGATTCCAGTCATTCCAGCCTTGATGCCAGTCTTGAAGCGATAAGCCTCGAGTCGATCATTGGTGTAGATGGCCGAGGACAATCCGTAAGGGCTTGCATTGGCCAAGTGAAGTCCATGTTCAAAATCATCAGCTTTGACCAACGTGATTGCGGGTCCGAACATTTCCTCATGGAAACAACGCATGTCTTCAGTCACGCCTGCATAGACGTGTGGCCACATGAATACGCCGTCTTCTGCGGTCCCAACAAAGCCTGATGGTTTGTTGTCCGAGGTGATTCGACCTTCGCCAAAGAGTTTGGTTGCCCCATCTTGTTCGCACATTTGAATGACTTCGAGGAAGTCTTTTGCGTACTTTTCAGAGAGCATTGAACCATACAAAACCCCCTCGTGTTCTAGGGAATCTCCGATCAACGTCGAGCGGACCTTATCCATTAACTTCGCAACGAATTCATCGTAGATGTCCTTGTGGATGATGAGGTTTCCAAGCGATGTGCAGCGTTGGCCAGCGGTTCCGAAACCTGCCCAATACGCTCCTTCAACAGCGTTCTCAAGGTTTGCAGATGGCATGATAACAAGTGGATTCTTTCCACCGAGTTCGAGTGAGCAAGAGACGAGGTTTCTGCCACAAACTTCTCCAATCATCTTTCCAACAGCTGTTGAACCGGTAAAAGAAATCTTGTTGACACGGCCTTCATCGACAGCGTTGATGAGGTGTTGACCTGCACCACTTCCCTTGCCATGAACGAGGTTGATAACACCATCCGGTAAGCCGGCTTGGTGCATGATTCGAGCAAGTGCAAACGAAAGCAAAGGAGAGTCTTGAGGTGACTTCCAAACACATGTGTTTCCGCACATGATGGCTGGAATCATCTTCCAGAACGGTACAGCGGATGGGAAGTTGCAAGCGTTGATAATTCCACAGACACCGAGCGGTCGTCGATAGGTGAACAATTCCTTGTCAGGCAGTTCAGAGTTGACCGTTTGACCGTACAATCGTCGGCCTTCTGATTGGAAGAAGAGGCAAGTGTCGATTGCTTCTTGGATTTCTCCTCCACATTCTTTCAGCGTCTTACCAATTTCTCGAGCTTGCAAGCGCACAAGATCGTCCTTGTGCTCCATTAACAAACGACCCATGTTTCCAATGATTTGTCCACGGGTTGGTGCTGGTGTGGCAGACCATGCAGGGAAGGCAGCATGGGCAGCGTCAAGTGCAGCATCGACATCTACTTTAGTCGACAGGGGAAACGCTCCAAGAACGTCGTTCAGCAATGCAGGGTTGCGTGATTCAAAGGTTGCACCATCGCTTGAATCGGCCAATTGACCGTTGATGATGTTGAACCCTTTGACGCTCGGGCGATTCTTTGGATTGTTGGCTTCGAGGAACGTTAAACCTGCTTCAAGTACGTGGACCATGATGCAATCGAGTTCGATTCCCTCCATGAAGGCTACGATTCAACCGCATGAGAATTCATCGGGATTTTCGTAACTCATGGTTTTAGTACTCTCGGGACTTGGAAGAGACATGTCCGGCGAAGAAAACGAAGTATCTCTACGTGTAGCAAAAGCCATCCCATCCGATGTAGGCCATGGTCGAGCACGAATTTCCGGTGAACATGGTCTTGACCTTAAGCCAGGTGATATTGTTGAGATAAAGGGTGAGAAGCGCTCAACAGCAGCCATTTACTGGCGAAGCCGTCCAGAGGATTCCAAAATGGACATTGTCCGAATTGATGGTATCATTCGAAAGAACGCAGGTGTGAGTCTGGGCGATCGAGTCACGATTGCAAAGGCTGAGGCAAAGGAGTGCACCAAACTGACACTTTCTCCGGTTATGGCCAACAAGCAGAAGGTCAAGTTTGGTCCTGGCATCGAAGGCTTCGCTCGTCGAGGTCTCTCCAAGCGCCCTGTCATGGCCGGTGACCGCATCTTCATTCCGGGCATGACGCTGTTTGCTGAAGCATTGCCGTTCGCTGTGGTTCAAACAACGCCCAAAGGGATCGTCAAGGTCACCAGCGATACGGACATCATCATCAAAGACGAAGCGATTGACGACGAAGATGTTGGTCAATCGGAAGGTATCACCTACGAGGACGTTGGTGGCATTGGTCAGCAACTGCAAAAGGTTCGCGAAATGATTGAATTGCCACTGAAGCATCCAGAGTTGTTCCGGCGCCTTGGTATCGACCCACCGAAAGGTGTTCTCCTTCACGGACCGCCTGGTACAGGAAAAACCATGATTGCCAAGGCCGTTGCAACGGAAGTGAACGCTCACTTCAAAGCCATCAACGGTCCGGAAATTATCTCCAAATATTACGGAGAGTCTGAAAAGCAACTGCGTGAAATTTTCGACGAAGCCAGCGAAAAGGCACCAGCCATCATTTTCATCGATGAGATTGACTCGATTTGTCCAAAGCGTGAAGACGTCAGTGGCGAAGTCGAGCGACGCGTCGTTGCTCAAATGTTGACATTGCTCGATGGAATGCAAGGAAGGGACAACGTCGTTGTCATCGGTGCAACCAACCGTCGAGATGCACTCGACCCGGCACTGCGACGTGGTGGACGTTTCGATCGAGAAATCGAGATTGGGGTCCCAGACCGTGAGGGTCGAAAGGAGATTATGGAGGTGCACACACGTCAGATGCCAATTGCGGACGACTTCGAAGTCAATTGGGTGCTTGACAACACGTACGGATTCGTTGGAGCAGACCTTGCTGCACTTGTTCGTGAAGCTGCCATGAAGGCACTACGACGCTATCTGCCAGAAATCGATCTTGATGAGGAGACCATTCCTCCCGAAGTCCTTGAGAAGATGGAAGTGAGGATGACCGATTTCCGCGACGCCATCAAGGACATTGAGCCATCTGCTTTGCGTGAAATCTACGTCGAGGTTCCGGAAATTGCATGGGACGAAGTCGGTGGGCTTGACGAAGTCAAAGATCGACTCAAGGAATCGGTAGAGTGGCCGCTCACCAAGCCTGAGATTTTCGAGCACTTCAACATCAAACCACCACGAGGTATTGTTTTGTTCGGGGCACCTGGTACTGGTAAGACGCTCCTCGCCAAGGCCATCGCCAACGAAGCGCAAGCCAACTTCATCTCCATCAAGGGTCCTGAAATGATTTCCAAGTGGGTCGGTGAATCGGAGCGTGGTATTCGAGAGATTTTCAAGAAGGCCAAGCAATCCTCACCATCCATCATCTTCCTTGACGAGTTTGAGTCCATTGCAAGCATGCGCAACGCATCCAGTGGCGAGGGCAGCGACGTTGGTAACCGTGTTGTCAACCAACTTCTTGCGAGCATGGACGGTGTCGAATCGCTCGATGGCGTCATCGTTGTTGCCGCAACCAATCGTCCAGAGATGATCGACCCTGCTCTGTTGCGTAGCGGCCGATTTGAGCGTGTTCTGCACGTGCCTCCGCCAGATGCTGCTGCACGAGAAGCGATTTTCGACATCCATTCAACTGGCATGCCTCTCTCCAAATTCTCATTGAAAGACCTCCTCTCCAACATGGACGGATTCACCGGTGCGGACATCGAAGCAGTGTGCCGAGAAGCTGCCCTGATCGCCATGCGAGAAGAGAAGAAGAAGGTCGCAAAGAAGCACTTCGATGAAGCCATTACGCGTGTCCGTCCAACGGTGACGCCAGAGATGCTGGAGTACTACCAGAAGATGGAAACTCGATTGACATCAGGACTCTCCAACATCAAGCGAACACGTGACTACGGATTCGGCATGGAAACGATGTGAGCACGGAAACGGTCAAGTCCTTTCTGTGCCGACGAATTGCCAAGGCGAAACCTATGACCTCCAGTTTTGGACAGGAAATGCTCGGACGTGTCGTCCAAGACAAGAAAGGAAAGGAGCTCGGAAAACTCGCTGATTTGGTCATCGATGTTGCCAATGGAGAGATTTCTGAACTTTTGATCCGTTGTGCAGAACACATTGATGCAAGCCGCCTCCCATTTCCCTTGAAAGACGGGTCCGTCGCCATTCCAAGCACAGAAGTGTCCTCGTTTGGTCACGTCATTATGCTCAAAATCTGATGAGCATTTTCGCAACAAAGTTGGACAACCTTCTAAACCGATGTGAAACCGTGTCTGTATGAACGGTGTACTAGGGAGGTGGTGAAATGGCGGCCGAGCGGAGCAGAAATCTCAAGCGAATTGGTCTCCAATTTGCATTCTGGGCCGTTCTGGGTATCCTCCTCCTCACCATTCTTCAGAACTTCATCAACATCAGCCAAACCGACCAACTCTCAGCCTATGATGACGGTTGGGATGACATGTCTGCGTTCCGTGAGGACATCAAAGCCATGGGTGTTGAAACGAAATCCTTGGTGAGCAGCCCTCTCCTTCTTGCCGACATTGAAGATCCTCGAAACACAACGTTCGTCATCGCTGGTGTTGAACGGGACACGCTCTCTTTCCCGCAATTTGATGAGGATGGCTTCATCACCATCGCGACCGAAGACGGTTATTCACCTTCTGAAGTCGATGCGATTGTCGAATTCGTCGATAATGGCGGAACAGTCATCGTTCTGGAAGACTTTGGCTATGCTGGAAGCATTGGTGAAGCCTACGGTGTACGCTACTCTGGCTACCAATTGTACGATACAAACTACGTTTCTGAATTGGATTACAACTACATCTGGATGTGCGTCCAAGCAAGCCCATGTGGAATGAACGGAACAGAACTTGACCCTGGGACCATCGAAGAACACGAGCGTTGGTCTTCCGACGTTGGCGAGCATCCATGCGCAGAACTTGACGGTCAATCGATGATGCGCAGCGAAGCAGGCGTCTGTTCGCACCATTGGGTGAAGAGTGCAGGCGATCTTGGACGAATTGAATACAATGCAACTTACACAATGCTCCTCAACAACGTTACCGGACTCGAAATCGTACCAGGCGTACGTGGCGCTCTCAAGGACGTCAATGTCCGTGCCATCACCAGCAACCAAGCCACTGTGGACGTAAACGGGGATGGTGAGCTATGGGTCAGCAACGAGCAAACCAGTGAAACACCAGATTTGTGGGGACAATTCAACCTCTCCATCGAAGCATGTGCCTCGTCAAGTTGTGACCCTGAAGAAGGCGGACGTGTGTTCTTCGTGGCTGATGGAAGTGCCTTGATTAATGCAATTTACGACTACGAAGGATTCAATGCTGGTGAATATGGAAAGACGGACAAGTTCATCCCTGCCAACGACAATCGAAAGTGGGCACTCGATGTTATCGCCGAATCCCTCATGAGCACATTGGAAGGAGAAGAAGGCCAACCTGCAGAGAATGCTATGGTGATATTTGATGAGAGCCGCCACCCACAAAACGCAATCCTTGCAGATTCGTACAACACGGTTTATTTCCTTCTTGTCTACTTTACGGGAGAAGGTTTGGCCATGCTTGCACTCTTCGTTGTTCTTTTCATTACGTTTGAAGCCGTACTTCTCAAGAAGCGAGACCCTGAACCGTGGCGCCACGTGTTCAGCATCATTTACTACGGATTTGGTGATGCCAATCGTTACACCTACTATGCCAAAACGGAGAAGATACGGCAGGTGTTCTTGTCGAAAGTTCGCAATCAAAATGGCTTGACGGTTGACGAATTTCACGCCATGTCTGCGAAGGAATTGGTCGGTCTCATACAGGATCCGGTGTTGGCAAAGTTCGCAATTGAGCCTGGCAAATATTCTCTTGAACAATCGGTCGCTTTGGTCAAACGAATCAAGGCTTGGGGGCGAAGGTGAGCATCATGTGGACACGTAAAGCATCCTTTACCTTCACAGGTGGCATTGCACTTATTCTCATTGGAATGATGATTACCAACAACCAAATGATGATTCTTGGTTTGACCCTCATCACCTTCATCGTTGTCAACTCATGGGTTTCAGGCCATGGTGATATCGAAGTGCAACGTACACTCTCAGCAGATAACCTGTACAAAGGGGACGACCTGTACGTCGAACTCCTCGTAACCAATCGTTCAAACCGAAGAACTCAACTCCTCGATGTCTATGATAACATCCCTCACGAGATGAAGCTTCGAAGTGGTTTGAACCAAATGCGCCTCAACCTACGGCCAGGGGAAAGCGCTCGAATTCGCTACGTTCTTCGCTGTCCGCTTCGTGGGCATTACTCGATTGGTCCGGTTTCACTACGCGTGCGAAACACGTTCAACCTCGGTGTGGAAGACATGTACGTTGACCACCATTCGGATATCGTGATTTTTCCACAGATCAAAGAGGTCGAGGAAGCCTTCCTTCGCTCCCGTACACCGAAAATGTACACAGGTGCTACCACACTTCGAACACCTGGTCAAGGGTCTGAATTCTACTCTCTTCGAGAATACGTGCCTGGTGATCCATTCAAGAACATCAACTGGAAGGCATTTGCCCGCACAGGTGATTTGATGGTCAATGAGAAATGTCGTGATGCTGTTACCGACTTGTACATCCTTCTCGATTCGAGAGATGTGGCCAGAATTGGAACGGTTCTGAAGAATCCATTGGAGATGGGAACGGTCAGTGCTGCGAGTCTTGCAGCCTTTTTCCTGAAGCGTAGAGACAGTGTAGCACTCGGAATCTATGGGGATGGATTGGCCTATCTTCCACCAGATACCGGAGACAAGCAGTACTTCAAGATCCTTAGTTCCCTAGCCGGCGTCAAGCCTGAGGGAAGCATGCCACTCCAAGCTGTTACCAATTCACTCAGCGGTCGATTCAGCAGAGGTAGCCCTGTTTTCGTCATTTCATCATGCGAGGGCGATGGAACCGTCCCAGCAGCCGTTCGTGACCTCGTCGGACGTGGCCACGAAGTGACCGTGCTCTCACCATCGAGCATCGACTTCGAGCGACTCGTCTCTCGTATTCCTCGAATGTCCTACGAAGTTCTCAAACTTGAACGACAGAATCGACTGACAACCCTAGCAGGTTCTGGAGCACAAGTCATTGATTGGATGCCTGACATGGACTTGTCGCAGGCGATCATGCAGGTGAGGGGGTATTAGATGGCAGGTGAAGTCGACCCACAAAGTGATGTCTCCCTCATGGGAGGACGTGCCCGAACGCTTCACCTGAAAACGTTGAGGAAGCAGTGGCAAATCATTACACTGCAGATTGTTTCCACAATCGCTCTTGTGTGGATGTATCTCGAGGTCGTTTCAACATACGTTGTCAACAGCATCGACCATACGATGCTTTTTGCTTCGCTTGAACAACTCGTTGGCGAAGTCCCGATTGGTGACTGGCTCATTGGCTCGGGTCGAACTGGACTGGCACGATTTTACGTTCCAATCGTTTTAGGGTTGGGTCTTGGTGGCTCCATGGCGCTCCTAGCGTTCCAATCGCCTCGTGTTCAGCAACGAATCAAACTTGGATTTATCATCACGCTCATGGTTCTCCTCGTCGGACGACTCGTC
>DUJC01000001.1:11689-11882 GCA_013330015.1 Candidatus Poseidoniaceae archaeon
TGACTTGGATCCCTTCCATGCTCTTCTCTTGGGACCTTCGTCCTCCATCTGAGAGTGAGCTGAAAACGTTGGAATGGCCATTGTTGATGATTCTCTCACTTGTTATTCTCTTCATCTACCTCTTGCCTGTTATCATGGGTACCCGAGGCATCTGGGGTCTCTCACGCCGTTCCATCGGCTGGGCGATTGGATT
>DUJC01000122.1 GCA_013330015.1 Candidatus Poseidoniaceae archaeon
AGAGTCCTTTTTCCGCGTCCTGGGCCCCGCCAGTAAAATAAAATCGTGAAGAATAAACCAATTCAAATTTTAAAAATTCAATTGAAATTTTGTTTTCATGCAAGGGCCCAATCGGAGGCGTTTAATGCAGGTGTTGTGAGGAATCCACATGGCCGAGTCATCCCAGAGTCCATTTCAAGCCCCGGCTTGTGATGTCTGTGGAAAGGATGCAGTGGTCGAACAAGCCTACTCGGGGCGTATCTTGTGTGGGTACCATCTTGAAAAATCGATTCGAAAGAAGGTAGCTAAGGAGCTTCGCAAGCAACTGCATCTCGACAAATCAAAACCAACAACGGTCTTTGTGGCCATTTCTGGTGGTAAGGACTCGGCAGTTCTGCTGACATTGCTTGTCGAATTGATCGGTATGCGACGAGATGTTCGAATCGTTGCTGGTTGTGTCGATGAAGGCATTGACGGATACCGCCCACCTTCAATGCAGTGTGCTATCGATTTGTGCGAAACACTCGATGTTGAATTCATCTCAACAAGTTACGAACAGCTCGAGTTTCATCAGATGGATGAGGTTGTGAAACGTTTACCAGTCGTTTCTGAATCAAACGAAGGTGTCTCGATGATGCCTTGTTCTTACTGTGGCGTGTTCCGTCGACAAGGCATCAACGCATTGGCTCGACAAGTTGGAGCAGACGTGGTCGCTCTTGGCCACAACTTGGACGATATGGCCCAGACCGTTTTGATGAATATGACCAACGGGGACATCGACCGAACGTTACGACTTGCCCCTCACACGGATGCTCCAGTTGATGGCTTACCACCGAGAATCGTTCCATTACGCTGGATTCCTGAACAAGAGATTCATTTACTCGCCATGCACAAGCAATTGCCGCTTCATCATGAGGAGTGTCCTTACGCACAAGGTGCATTACGCTGGCGTTATCGTGACATCGTTGCTCAACTCGAGCAAGATGTACCTGGTACGAGGCATAGTTTGGTACGGATGTCGGACAACATCAAGCAAGTTGCTCGAGAAGGCACGCCGTCTGTCCATTCGCATCCAACAAAGTGTCAGCGTTGTGGTTCACCAACTTCTGGGACAACATGCAAAGCATGCGACATGCGAGACCTTCTCGATGTGGATTTAGATTAGATTGATAATCAATTCATCCAAATTCTGCGGGCGCTGGCAATAGTAACAACGTAGCATTAGCGGGTCGGTCTTCGTAACGACCAGCCGATGGGGTAGTGGCTCTCTTGGATTCTGTGTGATGCAATTAGAGAAGGTACATCGAACAACATTTCGTACCTCTTTACCAAGATTAACATTCAATTTCTCTGCAACTGAATATGCACGGATGATGGCGATGCTTGAGTCGGGAGCAACCAGTGCCAAACGGTCGAGTTCAGATTGTGTTAATTCACGGTCTTCGACCTTGATGATGTCTTTCGATCCCATTTTCTTGGATGGAACATTCATCACCAGCGAGACAGGAACGGATGTATCGCCAGAAAGACTGAGTAATTCCAAGACCTTCAGAGCCTGTCCAGACGGAATGTGGTCAATGACCGTTCCGTTCTTGATTGCAGTGACGCGTCGCATGTTGTGTTCATCAGCCATCAGGCATCACCTCCTGCAATTTCAGCAGGGACTTCGATGTTTAACAGTCGACACAAGAGAGCCATTCGGGCGACAACGCCGTTGAAGGCTTGCTCAAAGTAACGAGCGTGACGTGTTGAGTCGACGCTTGGATGAATCTCATCAACACGCGGAAGGGGATGGAGAATGATCATTTCCGACTTGGTATTGTCGAGGTCTCGCGCATGCAACTTGTAGGCGCCCGCAACCTTGGCATATTCATCCTCATCAGCAAATCGTTCCTTTTGGATTCGAGTCATGTAGACAACGTCGGCTTGGTTGATGTTGCCAAGGAGGTCTTCGGTTTCCATGACGTCTGCACCGTGCTCACGGAGGTCTTCAACGATCTCTGCTGGCATTCGCAGCAGTTCAGGAGATGCAAAGATCAAGCGGCAACCAAAGCGGACGAGCGCATGGGAGAGGCTGTGGACAGTACGGCCGTATCGAAGGTCTCCTGCTAGAATGACTGTCAATCCTTCAAGCGTTCCATGAGACTGCTGGATGGTGAACAAATCGAGCATGGTTTGTGTAGGGTGGTGTCCCGCACCGTCTCCACCATTGAGAATAGGCACACGTGCAGCATCTTGTGCATATCGAGCAGCGCCTTGTCGAGGGTGACGCATAGCGATAATGTCGGTGTACCCATCGACCATCTGGATGGTGTCAAACAGTGTTTCTCCTTTTACAACAGAAGATGTTTTGACATCGCCAAGGTTGACAACATCGCCACCGAGTCGCTTCATGGCTGTCTCGAAAGACATCCGTGTACGCGTGCTTGGTTCAAAGAACAGGTTGCCGAGAATCTTTCCTTGCAACAATGGAAGGTAGGTCTCACCACGTGCAACAGGCAAAAGTCGCTCAGCATCGGCAAGAATGCTGTGTATGTCGTCGTTGGTCAAATCGTCCATCGTGATGAGTCCTTTCATAGGATGTCCCCTTCTTCGCCTACCATCCAAGCACACCCTTGAACATTGTTGCCAAACAGTATGCAAGGAGTCGGTGGTTTCTTCATCAAAACAATCTGTGCTCAATTCATGCTCTGGGGGGATGTTGATGAAGCCATTAAGTCTGAACGCCTTCTTCGAGTCCAGAGAATCGAGCGATTAAGCACCGTTTGTGCCTTGTTTTGTTTGAGTGGAGCCATCTGGTTGGCTTGGCCGGTTCTCAAGGATGCCTTTGTTGGTGATGCAAGTCTACTTACAGGACTCGGTATGCCAGTTTTGGTGCTGTTGTGGGGTATCGCCATTCAGGATTTGATTCTCGACGATCCTCGTGCGCGAACACGAATCGGAGCAGCTACTAGCATTGTTTGGCCAGTGTTACTGATGTTTGCGCTCCGTGCATACTCATCAAACAGTACTGATATCGTAGCAACCATCCTCTTTGCATCACTCGGGTTCGCTATGCACCAATCCTCAGCAAACACATTACGTGGCGGCATTGATGTCATGCGGTTCCGAGCAATGATGACGAGCATAGGCGCACTTACTGTGGTGGGAATGCTTGTCGGTGATCGTGCAGGCGAAAAATGGATTGACGAGCCACAAGATTGGGCGCATCCTCTTCTCAGCCTTTTCGTTGTAGGACATGTGTTCTATCTTTGGTTCATTGGCGATGATATGCGTGAAGAAAGGAAAGCCTTCCGCCAAGAATTGGACGCTATTGAGAACCGTCTTCTCGTCCTTCGTTCCGAAGGGGCAGCTGTTGACCAAGCTAGCAGCCTTGTGATGACTGCAAAGGAGGAGGGGCACATCGACCCTGCTTTTGGTATGCGCTTGCTTCGAGAAGCGGCTGAAGACATCGAGCGTTCTCTTTCGCTTGCAACCGATGTGGATGTTGTACGAAGTGAAGCCCTACTCGTGATTCAACATGCTGAAGAATTGGCGCCACTGGCAAAGCGTCCACGTAAATCCTACGAGATGGGTGAGCGCGAGGCCAGTCTTGGATCGTTACGAGAAGCGGAAGGATTGTTCCGCCAAGCTAAGCGCCGTGCTCAAGAAATCGTTACCTGGTGGGAACAAGCAGAAGAAGCCATACGCACGGCAGAAGAACTGCTCACTGGCCAATCTGGTGCAACCATCGACAACTTGCGTCAAATTGTACGTGATGCAAAGAAACAACTCGATCGTGAAGCACCGAAGAAAGCCTTCGAACTTGCTTGTGTGATTCCTGTTCAACTTCAGGCTGATGGTGACGCAAAGGAACGAGCTGTCGAAGTCCTCGGTGATGCTGCGAAGGCGCTCAAGGCTGCAGATGGATTCGATACGTCCGAACTTGAACACAGACTCGAACAAGCCGAAGCGGCCCTTGAAGCAGGTGATACAGGTCAATCCATTGGTCTGGCAGAAGGTGTCATTCGCGTCATTCAGGTCGAACGTGAGGCCATGGAAACCGTTCGACGCGCTCTTCGACAACGAAAGAAAATCACTGAACGATTCAGTGGTTTTGCCGATGAAGAGGAATGGATGATTCGATTTAAGCAGGTTCAGTCAGCAGCTGATGAGCGTCAATGGAGTCATGCTGCAACACTGCTCGAACGCCTCACCATCGATCTCGATGCCCTTGGTAATGAGCAAGGTGAGGCACAGGCTCTGCTCGACTTCGTCCGTAAGGAATGGTCTGTTTTGAGAAATCAATGCACGGCTTCGAGCATTCCGGTAACGGATGAAGACATGAAGCAAACCGAGGCTGCGATTGCACTCGCTGAAGAAAGGCTCATCGGCGGTCAAGTTGAGGCTGCCTTGGAACAACTCGGACAGGCAGATGCATCCATGGAACGATTACGACGACGTGTTTGATCAGACAAGGTTTCGTTGAACCAAATCATTGTGATTGATACCGCTCGGCAAACCAAGATCGACAGGCATACCAGCGATGGTCGTGATCACACCATAGAGGTGCAAGTAGAGTCCATGCGGAGGTTCATGTTCTCCATTGTACGGAATCTTCTTCCAAAGATTGGATTTCATCCAATACTTCGATACGGATTGATCTTTTGAGTGAACAATCCAGGCATTGGCTCGTCCTGCATGCTTTCTTGCCTGTGTTGAACCGAGTCGTGGTGAGATGTGAACTGTATGCAAAATAGGCCACTCTCGCATCCAATCGCCTGCAGAGTCGATGAGCATGGTCATCTTGGTCGGTTCTGTAGCCATGGCATCAAGCAGTCCCAATTCGTTTAGAATTCGAACCAATGAACGAACGTGTGGATGACGTGGCTCCTGTTTCCTCAATTCTCGTGCAATACGCACAGCCGTGTTTGGCCGGTCCGCATCGAGATGCAACAATGCTGCAACCACTCGGCCTTGTGACCACGTCGATGTTGGTAATTCAGCGTGTTCCTCGTGCTTCTTCATGAAGGCTTCAAGCATCGATAAGGCCTCTTCGCTCCGTCCGCTGAGACGCATTCGAGCACAATCACCGAGCAACATCAATCGGTCAGCAGGCTTGTTTCGGTAGGTGGTATTGGCCCGAGGCTCTCCGTTCGCCGTTCTGTTGAGCAAGTCGATGTTTCGACGCATAAGCGGATCAACACCGAGAACGGGTTTTGAAGCGCTCGGAACACTTCGCTTTGAATCAAGGACCGCAGCAAACCATTGCAATCGTGCTGCTTCGATGTCGCTCTTGTTCAAGAGTGCAAGTCGAGGTGCAGCCTCGGGCAGGTCACGTTGACAAAGACTTGCAGCTGCAAGAATCAATCGTGCAACTTGTGCGTCTCGGCCTGTTTGTAGTGCAAGCAATGAGACTGCGTTTTCTTCCGCTTCCTCCCAACGATTTAACCCAGCAAACAACTGCATTTCCGCTCCCGTTTGCCGCAACAAGTCCAATCCTTGTGTTGACGTTTCAGTCGGGTTGAGGATTTCATCGTAATGTTCGATGGCTCGCGTCCATTTATCTTGAGCAATCAGTTTCGTAAATGGTCGTTGTTTCAGATAGATCATGTCTTCCATCTGTGTCAACATTTGGCGCTGTTCACTGATGCTTGCATCAAAGGTGATGTCATCGAGTTTGGATCCGACCTGAAGCGATGTAAGCCAGATGAGAAGGAAACAAATTTGACCCCCAGAAGCCAACATCCAGGTCAATTCTTCCATAGCATCCTTCTCGACATAGGTGCACAGCGTGTTTTCCCAATCACCACAAGCACCGCCTTGTGGAAGGAACGAAGAATCCCAGAATGTGATCATAGCGAGAGCGAGAAGGAGCATCGATTGTCCTGCAAATCCCGTGAAACAGAAGTTGAGTACTTTGGCTTGCTGAGAACGTTCTGCACGAAGCAATCGACTGTCTGCCAAACGAATACCCCCTCGACCTGAAACATCTTGAACATCGAGGAAAAGAATCCTTGCAACCTCGTAAACGAACAGGAACCCAACCAAGGCAACGTTGAGGAGAAGGAACAGCAGAATCGATGTAACCAGTGGAACACGTAATCCTGGGTCTGGAATGTTGGAAAACAACTCGATAAGGAAGAATCCAAGGATTCCACCTTCTTCCATGATGGTGGCTTGTTCTCGGTATTCTGGAAGTTCGAGAACTCGCTCAGAATGCGTGAACAATTCAGGTGCGACAAGGATGGCGATCAACGAGAGCAGCGTGTTGATGGCGACAACAGGCATGGCCAGTGTGTTGAGATGAACAATTCGTGCGATCACTTGCTGTCGAGCGTTTGGTGCATGATTGTGGAACGGAGAGGGATTACCTTTCGCAATTTGAGCAGATGACTGACGAAGCGCTTGCCACGACGTCCCCATGACACGGCCATACGCAACGATGGAAGGCGAAAAAGCGAGCAGTAACGATCCGCTCAGTCGATGCGTAAATGGAACGCCCCACGAGCCGAGTAGTGAGTAGAACAGACCGACACCCAGAAACCAGAGGATTGTCAATGCTATGTAGGCGGTGTTGCGTGCACTGCTTGCTTCCTGCAACTTTGCCTTCCCATGCCCAATCGGTTTGATAATTTGTGCACCGAGAGAAGAACCCGATGAAATGACTGCAGGAAGGATAATCAGAATCAATGCGAGTGAGATGTTTGGAGCGTGAAAGCCGTCACTCTGACCTTGTGCATAGATGAGGTATTCGAAGAAGAGAAGCAATGCGCCTGTTAGTGCAAAAAGGTAGGTTGCAACTCCAAAACGCATGCCGCGTGAACGAAGCAGATCACGTGCTTCACCAAACGATTCTGTTACTGTATGTACCTCGTATCGCATAGGCCCAGTCTCGAATGCAACCTGCAATCCACGCAGTTGTCGTGGAACAACTGTTCGCCAAAACAACAGGGCGATGACGGCTGCTAATATTAATGGAACAACGGCGATGGAGGCAAATCCCTCAACAATCACCGGCCCAGTCATGTATTTGCCACACCTTGCTTCCTTTTATGGAGTGCGAATTGATGCGGTGATTCTGTTCAGTTTTCCTTGGGTTTTGGGACCAAGGAAGGTTCTGAAATTTTGTTGTCGATTTCTTCTTTGAGGTCGGAGAGGAATTGGCCAACAGGGATATCTGCGATTTGGTCGCCTGTACGTGAACGCAACGAGACGCAGTTGTTGTTCATCTCACCATCGCCAAGAATCATGAGATAAGCAGGGCGCATCTTGCGATGGGTTCGGATCTTCTTTCCAATCGTATCGTCCCCATCATCGATCTTGACTCGAACACCAACATCCTTCAGTTTCTGGGCAACTTCAGACGCATATTGCTTGTGCTTCTCTGAAATGGTGAGAATGTGGACCTGTGTTGGTGACAACCATGTCGGGAATTTTCCAGCAAAGTGCTCGATGAGCACACCACAGAAACGCTCCATTGAGCCAAATGGTGCACGATGAATCATCACTGGGCGATGGTTTTCACCGTCGCTTCCCTTGTACCACAAATCGAATCGCTCTGGAAGGTTGTAATCGACTTGAACAGTTCCAAGTTGCCATTCTCGACCAATGACGTCTTTGACAACGAAATCGATTTTTGGTCCGTAGAAGGCTGCTTCGCCTTCCTCCTCGGACCAGTTGACGCCGAGTTGAGCCGCTGCGGAACGACAGGCTTCTTCAGCTCGATCCCATCGATCGGATTCACCAACGTACTTGTCACTGTTCGGGTCACGCAATCCGACTCGTACACGGTAATCGTGCATCCCAAGGACGTCAAAGATGGTTTGAACGAGTTCGATGCACCCCATGACTTCGTCAGCGATTTGGTCTTCAGTAACGAAGAGGTGTGCATCATCTTGTGTGAATCCACGAACACGAGTCATTCCAGAGATTTCACCGGATTGCTCCCATCGGTAAACCGTTCCAAACTCTGCGAGGCGGAGGGGAAGGTCTCGGTAGGATCGAGCTTGCGAGGCATAAATCTTGACGTGATGCGGGCAATTCATCGGTTTGAGCATGTATCCGTCAATGTCTCCGGTGCTCATCAGGTTGGACAATTCGGAACACGAGCATCCCTCATCGGCGAGCTTCTTCATCAGGTCACGTTCAACGAGTGGAGGATACTGACTGTCTTGATAATAGGGGAAGTGCCCAGATGTGCGGTACA
>DUJC01000149.1 GCA_013330015.1 Candidatus Poseidoniaceae archaeon
GCTATTTCCGTGTCTTCGCACTGGTCATCTACATTCACGATGCCATCACCATCGCTGTCTTGTTGAGCCCAGCTACAGCCGTTTGAATCGATGACAATTCCAGATAAACTGCCAGGACATTGATCTCTGCCAGAACAATTTGACGGGCCTTTGCTCGGAGCGTCTTGATTGCAGACGCCGTCGAAATCCTCGTCCACCTGTTGATCAGTACAACCGTTTTCATCAATGGCAATTCCATCAGGGGAATCAGGACACAAATCCTCGAAGTCGGCCAACCCATCACCATCATCATCGAGTTGATCCCCGCCACATCCACGTTCATTGACTTCTACTTCGAGGCTGGTTCCGGGACATTCGTCAACAGCATCATCCAGTCCGTCACCATCAGAATCCGGTTGCCACTCCGTGTAGTTGCTTGACCAGCTCGGCTTAACATACGCTGAATGCTCTTGCGGATGATAAACAGGAGAAATGATGTTATCCGTACTGATTATATCACTCGAACGAAGCAGTTCTAGTTCGTCTCCATCCAAGTTGTACGAGTGAAGCTCAGTTAGTGCGCCCTCGCCTTCTTCACATCCCCAGTAGCAGTAACCAACCAGCACAGTAGCGTACATCAAATCACCTGTTCTGGAGAAGGTGATGTCGGTAATCTCAGATTCATTTTCAGTGAGTTGAACAGAATTTGTTAATTCAAAATTCGATGATTTGTAAAAATACACGGTTTCGTCGTTGGTAGTGACGACATAGTTCCCATCAGGTGTATTATAGAATACGTCAGTGCCCTGGGCTCGGCTTGAGGTCACGAACTCGTACTCGGTCGTGTCCCACATCACAAGTTGAGAACCATCGCCTCCGATGAGCGTACCTCCATCGTTGCTGAAGTCGAGATAATCAACTCTGAAATTATCATCTTCGAGTAAGGTTGAATGTGTTGAAAGATCATTCACCACTGTCGTCCTACGGAAACTCGACCAAGAGAATGTTGAGAAAGCAAACGTCGTTCCGTCTGGGGAAAACCGAGCGGTTCCTTGCTTTATTTCGCTACAATCCTGAGTTGTGTCAAACTGCTCGGAGACGGTTTTGGTTTCACCATCCCATATTTCGTACGTACATCCATCGTACCAGTAACTCTCTCGGAAGAACAGCAATTTGTTCTCAACTGGGCTCCATTCCATTTCAGAGATGCTGCTGTCCCAACTCGATGGAATCGTACTAATGGATTGGAAATCCGAATCAAGGACTTGGAGATTGGAATATGCATCGAGTGCTGCAATGTACTGTCCATCAGCAGATACTTCGATGTCTATGAGTTGTGAAGTGTTTTCGATCTCGTTTGTTGTTGTGTTCCAGAAGACCACTCTTGAGCAGTCGTTTTCCACGAGCAATGGACATTCGTCAAGACCATCTACAAGTCCGTCACCATCTACGTCCCTCTGGTCGCTCGAGCAACCTTTGCGATCAGTAATGCCCTCAGTGGACGTATTTGGGCACTCATCATCGGAATCTGAGACGCCATCGTTGTCAGAATCTGTAAGCTGGGCAATTGAGCAGCCGTTCCCATCGACGGAAGCATCCGATTTTGTTCGGGGGCAAAGGTCATCACGATCGTTGATACCATCGAGGTCGGTATCCCTCTGGCTTGGTGCGCAACCAGCAAAATTGGAACCCTCGCTGGTATCGGTATCTGGACACTCATCGCGATAATCAACAACTCCATCCCCGTCACTGTCCGGCATGTATCCTGTGAGTTGCTCTACGCCTGACCAACCCGCTCCTGAAAACATGAAAATTTCTGAATCATTCGAGGAGAATGCATACGCGCCAAATTTTTCAGGATGGAATGCCCCCTTAAGTGTCCAATCTTCAGTCGAAATCAGTTGAAGGTCATAGTCATTCCACCAATAATTATCTTCAATCAACAACATCGTTGTTCCGTCGAATGAAAACAACGGACCATTGGCGTCAAATGTTTCTTGTTGTGTGTAATCCGAAGTCGAGTATACGTAGGTCGAGTAATCATCTGTCAACAATAACTCACCACCATCAGGTGAACTAATCATTTCTTGAGCGTTTGCGAAAGTAAACGATCGGGTCATAACCCACTGGTAACCTGCCAGAGGGACGTTTTGATATTCGTAGACATTCCCTGTTCCGTCTGAATTGAGGTACCACAATTTATCTTCGGTGGGATGGTGTGCAACAAGCCCCCCATTCGAGGTGGTTCCCTCGACTTCGTCCCAGTCGGGCCCCTCATACATGTGCCCTCCGTTGTTGCCTGTGGCGACCACGAATCTGTTGCTATCGCCTGACCATGTAGCATCTGTAATGTAGAAATTGATCATGTCCTCATCAAGAATTATCTCCCAATTGGAAGTGCTGTAGATTTTTACATTGTATGGAGATGAAAGAGCGAGATAGTCCCCGTCTGGTGAAAACTCTAGGAAATTAAGTTGTTGTTCAATTTCTATCGACTCGACAATCAGCAAGTCAACAACATCGAAAACAACCACATCAGAACAGCTACCTACATACATTGCGATGTTACCTTGGCTGCTCGAATCCAACATCCTCGTACTGGAACTACCATCGCACCCGACATCGACTGGGGCTTCACGGTGAGCGACCCAACTTCCGTAGTGTACGGAACGACCTGAGGCGGTTTGTATCTCAGCCTCTTCCAATTCAAGGTCATGCATGTGCATTGGACTTGTCGAACTAAGGATGAAGAGCAGTGAAAGAAAAAGTGGAAGAATCGCAATACGATTACTCATTAAATCGATAGTCTGCAATGACCTACATAGGTGTTTAGCCGACACTTTGCGCGAGAAAACAGAGGGATAATGTTCAAGTCCATCGGGGTGTTGGTCGGGAAGTGAGTCAAATGTCAGATGTTCACAATGTCATCATTATCGGTTCAGGGCCTGCTGGATATACTGCTGGTTTGTACGCAGCTCGAGCCATGCTCGAACCTCTCATGTTCGCAGGATACATGTCCGGTGGCCAATTGATGCTCACCAGCGATATCGAGAATTTCCCAGGCTATCCGGAAGGTATCGGTGGTCCAGAAATGATGATGCAACTTCGTGAGCAAGCAGAGCGATTTGGTTTGAAGGTTGAAGACAAGAATGTTGAATCCGTTGACACGTCTTCTCGTCCGTTCAAGGTCACGGTTGAAGGCGAGGATTTCTTTGCACATTCGCTGATCGTTTCTACTGGAGCAGAATCCATTTGGCTTGATGCACCAGGTGAGGCGGAGCAAAAAGGACGAGGCATTTCTACATGCGCAACGTGCGATGGTGCATTTTTCCGAGAAGAGGAAGTTCTCGTTATCGGTGGAGGAGATTCTGCCTGTGAAGAAGCAACCTTCCTCACTCGTTTTGCTTCAAAGGTCACGTTGGTTCATCGTCGAGATGTGTTCCGAGCCTCGACCATCATGTACGAACGTGCTGCAAACCATCCAAAGATTGAGATCAAAACCTTCCGTCAAGTCAAGGAATGGCTAAGCGATGAGAAAGGACTGACTGGAGCCGTTCTCGA
>DUJC01000167.1:0-5018 GCA_013330015.1 Candidatus Poseidoniaceae archaeon
CCGTATTGATTGATGAGTCGGAGGGCAGATTTGAGTTGATTTGCATCGCAATTAAGCCAATTTGCTGCATGCACATTCGGATCAGCAGATTCCAAACCAAACGACAAAACTGCTCCGTCCGATAGTGTTTCAACCAATGTTTTGGTGATTTCGATTGAAGGTTCCATGTTCTCTGCGATGATGGATGGGTTTCCGTTATCGGTGTGGAGAATACCCAGTCGCTCGTCTTCGCGTAATCCATGAAGGAGCTTAGCAATTGGTTCTGGATTTGGAATTGGATACTCAAGATCTTTCACACCTTCTGCCATGTAGGTGTAGGTGTCGGTCATTCCACCAAGTCGAACATGTTGAACACCTGAGTCATGCGCCAGCTTGACCTCTTGGATAATGTCCTCGGGCGTACGCCAAATGGGTATGCCTTTTTTTGGTTCAATGCAAAACTTGCACCCACGTTTGAATCGAACGCACCCTTGGTAGACCTCAACTTCGTATGTAAGAGGTCCACGCTTTTCTTCCGTTCCTAAATCAGGATGCTTCAAAACCGCCTTGCTCTGTGCTCCAAGGTGGGCCCACATTGTCCATTGTTCACTCGTTCGACGCTTGTGTTTCCATGTTCCAGTCTTTAGGAACCTATGCAAGGTCGCATCCGTATCTTGGACAGCGAGGAAGAGATTTGACCGGAGAGGGAGCCAGCCCTGTTGCTTCCAGCCACGAACGGCCCATCCACCGAACAATGCAGGAATGTCTCGGGGCAAGGATCGAATCAATTCAGTTGATTCTCTGCGGGATATGGGTGTTCCACGAATGTATCGACCAGGAACAACAGCACCTGCGATGCAAACGAATCCCTCCAAATCTCGAAGGCGTTGCTCTCGTTCTTGTTCAGAATACAACCGCCATTGATCGATGGTCATGTACGTGTAGTCGATCGAGTGCTGTTCGAGAACACCACAAACGTAGCGAATATGAAATCCAACGTATGGTGGCACACCAAAAGCAGCAGGTTCGTCCTCGTACCCATCAAGAACGAGCCAAGAAGGAGAATCGTTCTCTACCATGATGCCCGTCTTGACTTCCGCTTGATAGCCTTATGTCCCCAAATTCAGTGGACTGGGCTGATTTGTGCGAATGCTCTCATCGGCGTTGCTTTTTGCGCTTCTCTTCCGCGATGGCCTTGAGTTCCCGAGCGGATTTTCCACCTTGCCCCTTCTTTTTACCACCTGCTTGCGAGATGTCGACCTTCAATCGTCGACCGTTGAGTTCCTGTCCGTTAAGGGCCTTCACGACGTCCTCGCCCTTGTCTTTCTCATCGATGAAGACGAACGCGAATCCTTTCGGTTTACCGCCTTTGTCGGTCGCAATTACGATTTCTGTGATGGTAGCCTTGTCTCCAAAGAATGCTGTAATCGCTTTCTCATCTGCATCGAATGGAAGGTTGCCGACGTAGAGTTTCAATCCCTTCGCAGGACCTTTCGAACGCTTCTCCTTATTGTCTGCATCACGAACACCGATTCGGCGTCCATGGAGGCGGTGTCCATCAAGTTCTTTGATGGCTGCATCCGCATGTGCCTTGTCTGTGTACGTCACAAATCCGAATCCTCTCGAGGCACCGGAATCATCGGTCATGACAATGCAATCGGTCATATCGCCATGCTTTCCGAAGAGTTCTCGGAGCTTTTCAGTGTCAATCTCACGAGGTAGGCCACCAACAAAAAGACGGCAGCCAGGAGCAGCCTTTCGTCCACGTCCTCCTCCTTGTCCTTGACCTTCGAATCGGAAGTAGGTGCGTTCACGTCCATCCTCTCGAACATCCGCAGCAATGTAGGTTGCTCGACCAGACGATCCTTTTGCAAAGAGTTGTTCTGCTTCCTTGCCCCAACGCTTTCCAGAAAGGTTCAGGGTTGAAGCCCCTTGCTCAAGTTCGGCCCAACCAGAACCGAAGTTGTCTGCAAGAGCGCGATAGCCTTCGTACCTACAACTTGGGCAAGCAACGTTCCAGTCTCCATTGACATGCGCTTCAAGCGTGTTGCCGCACGACGGACAAATAGCGTGCAGTACGCCGCAATCATCGCGCTCACGGAAATCGAGTCGGACCACTGGTGAAACTTCGGTCACAACCGCTCGTGCAACATCTCGTCGACGGACGGCATCAGCAACGGTGTGAAGGAATCGATCGACGATTCGAGTCACGTGAAAGTGGCCTTGGAGTTGATGAGGTAACACATCGCCCTGCTTACCTTCAACGGCAAGGATTCGTGCTTCTCCACCTTTTTCTTGCAGTTTTTCGAATTGGCAAAGCACCGTATCTCCAATTTCGATATTGACGATGGATTTTGATGCATCAACAATGATGTGGCCATCATCGATTCGCATGTAACCTGTCGTTGTTGCAATGATACGGTTGTCAACTGTGGTCGTTCCTTCGCCGGCTTGATGTTCGCCAACGGTTCCAATCTCTGTTCCTGGGGTGACGAGGCTCGTCGTCATAATTTCAACTCGCTGCACAGGCGACCGACGTAGCGGTAACGTGTGCTGTTTTGATGCGAGCGCTGCTCCCTTTTCAACCCCTCACATGGGTTTGCATCAATTCTTCTTCTCGAGACGATAGCATCGAATTCGAGTAGAGGACTTGTTTTTTGTGTGATGTGAGTAGGCTGCTGGTAGTCGGAAATCATCCTGGTAGATTGAATGGAGCTCATACCCGTTGTCGTGTGCGAGTGGCAACAAATGCTCAGCATCGATGCTGTGTATGAAGTGAATGAGAGGAATCTCCATCGAAAATAGGGTCTCGAAAAATGCCCTGTCCGCTCGCAAGGTTTGGACACCCCATGGCGGATTCATGATCGCCATGTCAACAGGTTTGTCGAGTTCGATTGGGTATCCATTGACTCGACTGTTGATGATGGTACAGATGGACTCACCTTCAACTCCTCGAACATTGTGTTGAAGAACGTCCACGGTGGATGAATCACACTCGACCATCGTGACATGTTTTGCCCCGAGAAAAGCAGCACCGATTCCAAGGACACCGTTACCGGCTCCCAAATCAAGAACGTGTTTGTTAGTAAATCCGTCACCAAGGTCAATTTTGGTGAGCCATGCAGCCGCAAGGTTTCCTTCCGTTGGATATTGTTCAAGTTCAACGGATTGGCATGGGTGCGGCTCGAGTGATGAGAGCCGCATCGCCAGATGCCGTTGACGCATGCATTCACCAACGACGTTGTTGTCCAAATTGCTGGTTGAATTGCTGCTGTTGTTGCATTTGTGCATTGATTTGGGCTTGTTGCATGGCCTGTTGGTTGCTCATCATGAGTGCAATTTGACGAATCTGCTCAGCCTCCATTCGAAGGCGCCGAATCAGTTGTTCACCAGGTTGCTGGTTTCCACAAAACCGGCAGAATCGCATTCCATCGTTCAAAGATTGTCCGCACGTCACGCAGAATGCCATGTTCCCACCTATTTCCGACTGGACACCTTGTGCTTTCAACCTTTCACTGGACCGATGTTAATTCCATGAAGACGGGCCAGGTTTCGAATCCAACAGCTGCTGCTCGCTCGTTGATGGGTTCCCAGCGCGGGTCATCGACCATGTCGCTGGGCTCAACGCCGTTGGCCATGAGTTCGGTAACGAGAGCCCTGAACTCAATCTCGATCTCTGTTTGCGGCTCTTCGGCAGGTTCTGGGGCCGCTTGTTCAACATCGATGGTGACGTCTGTCGTCGGCAAAGGAACGTTCGCTTCCTCCAATTCGTCACCCGCAGCTTGCATTTCTTCGAAGCCATCCGTTGTTGCTTTGGTAATCGCTTCAGTGACAGATTGTGGCCCGTTAGGAGATTTCGTTTCAATCACAGGAAGTGGTACCGATTCTTGCTCGGGGATGGTGACTTCTGCTGCTTCGACTGTATTGGTTTCAGGAGATTGCGGCGGCACCGTAGCAGATTCAGCCGATTCCTCGACAACGACAGGTTCTGGTGTTGCAGGTTCTGCAGCACGACCTACACCGAGAATTTCTGCTTGTTGTCGAGCCAATTCTGCCGCTTGTCGGCGAGGAAGACTCACGAAGCATTTGTTCGGGATCGACGTCGGAGGAAACGGAAGATAATACCGTTCAATCGCTGGAAGACTTGGGTGACGAAAACAAATCATGGGGATGTTCTCGAATGCTCGTTGAGCAGGAACGTCCACTGAGAATGGTACTGGTTGAATTGAGATTGAACCACGAACCCATTTTTCATTGGTGATCATATGTTGCATCCACGGTCCTAAGTCTGTTGTTGCGAGGTCAAGGAATTCAAATGAGGCGTCTCGTGGATTCAAGCCTTGTTCTTCCAACAAACGAGCCTCTGCACGAGGACGGTGAAACACACCAATCACTGGCTGACCATGCTCGACCATATCACCGTGCATTTCGAGGATTTTCCGCTCTTTTCTTGGACAAATAAGCATAACTTGCATACGCAATGCTTCGGCATCGAAGATGTCGTGCCAACGCTCTCCAGCCTCAGTAAGGAGCCCATCGATGGTTGTTCCTGGAATCATTGCTGTTATTCCCATGCGCTCACGTCTACGATGATGGAGGGGTGGGATTTAGGTCTACTGCTCAAAATATTTCTTCATGTAGGCTAATTCTGCAAGAAGAACAACGCCCCCTGCAGCACCACGGATGGTGTTGTGTGACAATCCTGTGAACGAGACGACCCCATTCTCGACCGATGTGAGTTGGACTGTCGTTGTCATTCCAGCCTTGAGATCCATTGATGGGTCAAGTGGAGTCATCGATTGTCCATTCCAGAGATGATCTTCGCGTCGAAGTTCGGATTGAATAGATTCCATGCCGGGTATTGATTGACTTGGGAGTGCATGCGGTTGTTCCTTCGATTGCAACAAAGATGCAACCATATCGTAGGTCGGTGCATTTTCAACATGAACCTCGACATGAACAATGTGCCCATCGCGTTCATCCACGCGCTTGGTTTGCACGTCCCATTCTGCATTGAGATCGAGAATACGTTCAATCTC
>DUJC01000167.1:5403-7723 GCA_013330015.1 Candidatus Poseidoniaceae archaeon
CTTTAATTCCCGATTGTGAAGTAATTTCCAACCTGCTCCAGAAAGGGCCTGTTCGCTTCGAGCAACCACCTTGGTCACGGTGTAATGTTGTGAGAGAACAGAGAGGGGGTGAAGAATCGGTATCAGTGTGCAATTTGTCGCACACGCATGGAGGGCCTGACCTGATGGCGCATGAAGAGCTTCGGGATTGACATCAGCAACAACCAGAGAGACTTCGGGATGCATCCGGTACGCACTCGCATTGGAGAACACGTGGAGTCCGGCATTGACTAGATTGGCCTCTATTCTTAAAGCAGGCTCACTCGGCAATGCGCTAAAGACAGCAATGACGCTTCGATTCTTGAGTTCCTCTGCTAGGTTTCCGTCGTTGATATCGAGGATTTTAATCTCACTGGAGTCAAGAACTTCCGGCCGTAGTTCATCCAGATGCCACTCGATATCAGCGAGGTTCGTGCCCTGAGATTGTCCCGCAACGGCGACCAATTCGAACCATGGATGTGTGGCGAGTCGTTGTTGCATGCGTTGCGAGACGAGGCCTGAAGCGCCAAGGATAGCGACAGGAACCCTTGACATGTTCCAGTCTCATGCTTCGTCATTTTAGTCCCTTGCATTGGGAAATTGCTGCAAAGCATATCTTCAAGTGCTCGACATTCAAGGCACCATCATGGAGAACACCATCACCATCGAAGCCTTTGCCCACTGTGACGGCCCATGTGGCGTCTACGACCCTGCAAGTGCGCGCGTAGCAGCAGAAGCCGTGCAATCAATGACCAAGAAAATGGTAGCATTGAGCACCGGCGATGCAGACAAGTCCGCCGCCTCCTACATCAACACGATGAGCCGCTATGCAGCCATCAAGGAAGAAGAAGCACAGAAGTGCAAAGACGAACTTCTCGTCCTCTGGACTGATTTCTTCAAGCCTCAACATCTGGAAGCAAACCCAGATCTCCACACAACGTTTTGGATGGCTGCAAAACTTTGCTCTGCGTGCAAGGTCGAAGTCTCGGAACAACACGCACAAGAGTTGATGGATGCTGTTGAAGCCATCCACAACATGTTCTGGGCAACCAAGGGACGAGACGTCTCTTGGGTCCGTGCAAGTTGAGGCGATTCATTGGAATCAATGGCTGTGGTCGTGAACGGCGACAGCATGTGGCCGACACTCAAGGATGGAGATACCATCGAGGTAAATGTCCTAGACGACCAACATTTGCAACGAGGAGACCTCGTCGTATTCCCTGATCCTCGCGATACCTCAAGAATATGCATCAAGCGATTGAAGCGTATTGATGAAAATGGCCTTTTTGTTGAAGGGGATAATCCAGATCCAACCGCTTCAACCGATTCACACAATTATGGGTTGATCCCTCTCGAATCAGTCATTGGATTCAAACGCTAATTTTCCTTGACCCAACTCTTCTTCCACAGGAAGAGGGAACAATTTGCGTACGAGGAGTTTTCTTAGAATCGATGAACCGTCTCGTAGAGAACCCAACTTCGCCTCACCAACTCGGGCGCTGTAGGATACTGCCACGTTGGTGATTGGGATTCCAGTTATGGCGCATTGCGCATACATTTCAGCCTCGATTTCGAAATCCATGCTGTTCAGGTTCATCTGCACCAAAGCATCTCGATCAAAGAGCCAATAGCCGCTACAAACATCATGGATTTCAAGGCCGTGAAGGATAACTGCAGACCAAGTAAGAAGATGATTTCCAATCCAATTGACTGGTGACATGGCGTCACTGGCTAATTGGCGATTCAATCGATTTCCGACAACAACCATTCCAGATTCAAGTTTCGTTAGCATCCTCAGCATATCCACAGGATTGTAGGTTTGGTCTGCATCAAACATGATGACAGCATCGTAGTGATGTTGAAGCGCATAAGTGAATCCCAATCGCACCGCTTCTCCCTTGCCCTTCGAAGGTTGGACCAAGACGACACAACCGCCCTCGGCGCCAACTTGTTGGGATGAATCCGTACTTTTGCCATCAACAATCACAACATCGGATTGCCAACCTTCCTCTTCAAGCGATGCGTGTGGTATGGTCTCCAAGACCGCACGTAATCCTTCTGCCTCATTGAGGACAGGTAGGAGAATCATCAACCGTTTCACGTTTGTTTCTTACAGAAGGTTGCTTTTCATGCCTTCGCAGGATTTACTCGATTCAATTCCAAATGATGAATCCGTAAGCCAGTGGAATCAACGATTTCTGAACTTCGTCCAGAAAATCCGAGAGGATTGATCCAAAATGAGCCATCGGAATTCAATTCGAATTCAACATGAAGTCGCTGTTCGATTTGTACATTTTGACAC
>DUJC01000120.1:0-2850 GCA_013330015.1 Candidatus Poseidoniaceae archaeon
TCGACATGTGTGTGCTCAGATGAGTAGAGCAATGGAACATCAAATTTTGCGATTTCAACGCTACCATTTGGCATTCGAACCTCTGCTTCGAGGGAAGCTGATTCGACACCGGGTTCACCAAGGTTGACCCATCGAATGTTTTCGTGGGTAACTGGACGGCCAGCAAGTGGACCTTCTGGAACAGTCTCTGGAAGAACGAATGGTCGTGGAGCAATGTAGAGGTCTTCTTCTTCTTCAGCATCGACCCATTCAACGATTCCATCGATAACCAAGTCACGGAAGGTGATGTTTCCTGCAGCAAGGTCGTTGAGATGGCTGTTCTCAAGACGAGGTGTACCATCGTATAGAATCAACAGAGGACGAAGGATTCGACCCTTGTCTGTGTTGATGAAAATATCACGGTTTTCGGTATCGTGTCGGATGGAAACTTCCGATGGGATGGTTCCACGACGTCGGCTGTTCTTGAACTGGGAAAGAAGGTTCTTTCCGTTCTTATGCATGCCGTAGATATCGCCGTTGACGTGAATTCGGTCACCATCGGTCCAATCCTTTGGTTGGTAAACGTCGAGTTCGTCAAGTCGCTCACGGATCTCTTGAGGATCGACTTCTTCGGAGATGTCGACCATTTGTGCAGCGTTCTTGACCAGTCCACAGTTTTGTCCTTCAGGTGTCTCGTTTGGACAGAGACGGCCCCACTGTGTCGGGTGAAGGTCACGGGCCTCAAAGTGAGGTTGACTGCGAACCAATGGCGAGGTGACACGTCGCATGTGAGACAGCGATGCGAGGTAGGTTGTTCGGTCGAGCAACTGACTGACACCAGATCGTCCACCAACCCAGTTACCAGTAGCGAGAGCGTGGAGAATCTTTGATGAGAGAACATCAGGTCGTAGACACGAGGTAATCTTGAGTTCTCGCTTGCGGTTGTGATGACGCTCGAGTTGGTACTTGAGGTCACGGGCGAGCTGTCCCGATGAAACACGGAACAAGTCTTCGATGAGGTCTCCAGCAAGGCGAACTCGCTTGTTTGCGTAGTGGTCCTTGTCGTTCGGTTCCTTGTCATTGAGAGCCATCTCAAGGACTTGGCGAACGATACGGCCGAGGAAAATAGCCTTCTTCTTTCGGTCCTCAGGTTGGTCACCCAAGTGAGGAAGGAGCTCTCGGTCGAGGAGTTGGTTGACACGTGCTTCTCGGTACTCCTTTTGTTGTCCAGCTGCGAATTTCTTTTGCAACCATTCGTAGGCCTCAGGCTCGCTCTTAACTTCGAACTCTTCGTTGTCGTTGACTTCGTTGATGTTCGCAACGATGAACTTGAACGTCTCTTGTGGACCGGAGATGGCGGTAAACACTTCTTGGTCGTTTTCGATACCGAGGGCGCGCATGAGGAGGACAACAGGAATCGGGGTGGTTCCAGCTGTGCTAACCTTGACCATGAGCATACCATCTCGGCGCTTTTCAACCGTGAGTGGCTTTCTCATACCGTTCTTCTGAGAGAAGATCTTAGCAACTTCAGTTCGCTTTGCAGTTCGCTTGTTGATTTCAACCGTTACTCGGTTTGGTGCAAGGTCTTCCATGGAAATGAGGACACGCTCAGTTCCGTTGATGATGAAGTAGCCACCAGGGTCAAGCGGGTCTTCGCCCTTGTCTCGCAAAAGATCTGCAAGAAGCGCTGCGTCTTCAGGGGACTTGGTCGGCTCAAGCGAACGTCCATCAGCGATGTGGCTTGGGTGGAGGTGGCATCGTCGCGACCGAACCATGATTGGAATAGCACCAACTTGGACACCTTCTTCTGGGAAGGAGGCTACACCGTTGCGGTAAATGGTGAAGTCAATCGTAACAGGTGACTGATAGGTCAATTTTCGCAGCCGGCATTCCATTGGCGAAGCGTTGTGGTAGGAACCGTTGGCTTCTCGAATGTTTGGTGCGCCGAGTGTGATGTTCTTCATTCGGATGACGATGTCTTGATCGGCAACGTCGAGCTTGATGTAACCACCAAGGTCGTCGATGATTTCTTCATCGGTACCGACACGAATGTTTCGAATGATACGCTCCATTCGGGACAATTGATTGTCGGTGGAAGGAATACAGTCGTTGTAGGAAGCAAGTTGGTGGTTGACAAGGCTTCGTTCTCGGAAAAATGATTCAATAATTTCTTGCATAATATCAACTCCAGGTTCAACTGCCCTCCACGATGAGGCGATAGGCTACTGCACTACCAGCAGACTTTGAGCGACGTACGACCTTCAAAACGCGGTCAGCAATCCAACCGGCCGCCAGTGGACGATGGTCGGGGTTGGCTGCAAGAGCAGCATTGTCGACGATTTCCGCTGCTTCCTTGATGGCTTGGACAACAGGGTCCGAAATGAGGACCTTTGGCAGCAACTCCTTTGCGAGGCGAGGATTGCCGTCTTCGTCCGCTTCTTCGAGGCCCCAAGGGGAGAGTTCATCTCGTTCGATAGCGTATTGTTCGTCAGCAGTGATGTTTGCGTCACCGAGGAGTTCTTGGTGGGGAACCAACTCGTGGTTCAGAGGATTGAATCGGATGGTTGCTTCTGGACGGTCAAACTCGTCCAAAGCCTTGGAGGAAATGGTGATTTTCTTGCTCTTCTTGATGCGAGAGCGTCGGTTGCCTTGATCGGCAATAATTTGCATGATTTTAGTGAAGGATTCACTGTCTTTGGCGATTCCGAGAATCTTTGCGATTTCATCGGCAGGCATACTTTTGATGTCGGCCATGTTGCGGTCCGTGGCCAATTTGTGAGCGTATTCGTCGGAGACTCCGAGTTCGATTAACCGTTTTTTTGTTGCGCTCTTTACTACCATCCAACGTCACCCCGCACCGCCCACAACGTT
>DUJC01000120.1:3282-5440 GCA_013330015.1 Candidatus Poseidoniaceae archaeon
CGTTGCTTCTTGGGCTTTCAATCCGAACTACCCTCCCTTCTTATACTTTACCGATGAAAAAACTCACTTCGGTGGATGTGAGAAACGCTCTTTTATGACCGATTATTGATTTTTCCCGAGGGCGATTATGTTCCAACCCGAAAACGCCCAAAATGAAATTCAATTTTTGAATCGAAACGATGTCAAAGTTCAGACATGGAATTCCTTCAAACTTCAAATCCCACCAACCGTCTACCCACCAAGGGAAGATACCGATTTATTGAACAAGGTCTTGAAGACCATTTCACCATTTGGAATGAAGAATCTTCTCGAGATTGGTTCTGGATCAGGCGCTCTTTCAATCAACGCTGCAACGTTGGGATGGAATGTTGACGCCTGTGACATCAACCCGTTCGCTGTAGCAGCCACACGACACAACGCAGCAGAAGCAGGTGTTGAAGTCAGCGTGAGCGAGGGGGGAATCGGCCCTCAAGACGAGCAATCTTCCGCATGGCAACCAGGCACATACGACGTTGTCCTGTGGAATATGCCTTACATTCCAGCAGACGAAATCGGCGATCAACTTCTCGGTCCACTTGAGGAGGCTGCCTTAATCGATACACACCCAGAGGGTTTGTTGGCTGTGTTTGCACGAACGATGGCCAACAATCTGTTGTGCAAAATGAATGGTATTGCTTTTCTTGTCTGCCGAAAACAAGTTGGCTGGCGGCGGAGTGTTGACATTCTACGACAATACGGTCTTGCTGCTCGAATCGTTCGAACGCACACCTTCGAAGACGATGAAGCCATACATGTGCTTGCTGCTTGGCATCCGTTCGTTTCGAACAAGCATCATAAAGTTCGTGAAATCGATTCGACCAATGCTGAATTGTTGCGTGGCCAATATGCCCCGGGTGATTCGCTGACTGCTCTGATACAAACAAATGGCAGAGGACGTCATGGACGGAGCTGGCAAGATCACCCGCAGTCGTTCAAGGGCTCGTGGGTTCTTGATGTGGAGGACCTTTTTTCCATCGATCTCAAGATGCAATTGTACGTTGCACACGAAATCAGTCATGCATTGAGGTTAAACAAACAGCACATCGAACAGTTGAACATCAAATGGCCTAACGACCTACTCCTTAGAGAAACAGCAGAGCAACAGTGGAAAAAATTTGGAGGAATCTTGTTCCAGTCTTACTCCAGGGGTAGCGAGCAGCGCATGGTCCTCGGACTAGGAATAAACACAGACACCGACAATCTCAGCGAAGGACAAGGTTCCCTTGCTCAGCTCGGAATTAAGACCTCAAATTCGGAACTTTTTGCAATCTTAAACGCCGTTGTAGCATCCCTCTTTGAAGAAAAACATGCTGTTCTCAAAGCAGGTGCGGAACAAACAATCAACGATGATGTCATCCTCAGGGATTGCATCTATAGAAGTAAAACGTGCACTCTTATCGACATACAATCGACGGACATTACCCTCGAGGATGAATCTGGACGCCGCTTCTCAGTCGATGATGATGACCAAATCGAGTGGATTAATCTTTATCCTCAATAATGGCATCAAGGATAACGTCTTCTTTGTCCTCAGTTTCTGATTTTCTCTTCAAGACACCTGCGGTCGTGATGAGCGCACCGAGAATGTAGGGTACGAAGTTCAGGAAATAAACACGATCTAAATCAACGTCAACCTCTCCAGTTGCACTGAGTTCAAGCGATACTTTCCATGCGAGTTTTCCTCCTTTCGATTCATAAGAGAGTTCAGCAGGCGTAATTCGGTCCGCGTACAATGTTTCATCCTCGACCTTTTCTCCATCCTCAAAGATCTCAATTCGGACGTCCGATTCTTCTTCTGTTACAGCGGAGATTGTAAGCACATCTCCAGAGAAAGATTGCGACGTTCCTTTGAGCGGTTCATCCTCAGGATTCATCTTTACAGGGAGGTCCCATTCTTGAATAAACAAGGTTCCTATCAAGAGTGAAACACCGATGAGCAACAGCACATCTCCAAACTTCAACGGGGGCGCTGTCCCTCCACCGGCCATGGGGTGGCCACACTAGGGAGGGTCAAAAGCGTGTCTTATCTCCGGGAAGGCTTTGGTATCCCCAAGCGTTCACGCACTAAGCGAATTTTTCCAGAGGATGTTATTGATGTCAAACCATGGCCATCGCCTGA
>DUJC01000100.1 GCA_013330015.1 Candidatus Poseidoniaceae archaeon
GAGGTTTCAAGTCCACAAAAGAAGGTCCGACGTGCACGAATCGAAGTTGATATGTCCCTTTTCGAAGACTGGCAAGCCGACGATCGTGATGCTGCTGTTGAATGGGTGGTCGGTGAACTTGGAGAGGGTGAGCAAGAGCGCACCCTCTTGATGCAACTTCAAGGCACAGGTTGGTCTGCTCAACAATCTAGAGCCATTTACGATATGGCTCGAAACCAACAATAGAGCATTAACAGCAACCTCAAAAACACCACGTGATTGGCGAAAACAGGAGCAAGAGATATGTCTGAAGGTGTACCAGAAGGAGCTTCTCTTCCTGATGGTATTGAAGTCGATGATGCAGCAGCCTACTTCGGTGTTGTCGATTCGTCCGATGTCCTTCAACAGATGATGTCGATGGAATCGAAACAAGCCCTATCAAAGGCGCTTGAACACTTGGCTGACATCATCCTCCGTCCAGGTGAATTCGATTTTGAAGCAGCAAGCGAACGGTTGCAGTGTGAAGGTGGAGAGATTTACTTCTTGATTTTTGGACATCTGAACCTCATGGCACTCCCTGACCCCTTGCTCCAATTTGCAGGTCAACCCGATTCAACAGGCGCAGCGAATGCAGCGCATCCATTCGCTACGGAGGATGTTGTTCAAGCACTCACGCCCTTGTTTGACCCGATGCAATTCCTGAAGATTCTCGCTATTGCTTATGCGACGGGAGGAACCTCAGAGGTCGAGCGATACTTGCAATCGATCGAAGCCATCATGGCATCACCTGCAGACAATGTGGAGAAGATGCAGACGATGGCTGAAGAACTCAAATCCTCGCTCGATGTTGCGGGACATGCCCTCCCTATGCTGCTCTTTGCAAGCGATCAGGCACAACCTGCCGAGATCGAAGTGGGCACAATCATAGAGAGAAGAGAACCAGAAACTGTACCTGCTTCGGCGGAATCAGAACCAGAAACAACACCAGAGGTTGCGGCTCCGGAACCTGAGGTTGAATCAGTACCTCTGCCAACAGAGTCCGTTCCTCTTCCAGCTGTCGATTCGGTTCCGCTACCAAGCAAAGAGAAGGCAGTTGAGGAAACAGGATTCAAGAACGAAGTCGAGGTTAACCATGCGGCTCAGGATGCCTTTGCAGGTGCATTTGGATCCCAACTTGTACCTGAACCCGAGGTAGTTCCAGAACCTGTTGAAGAAGTCGCTCCTGAGATTGTTGAACCTGTTGTGAGCGAACCAGAACCCGTGGTTGAAGAACAATCAGAGGAGGAATGGGTTAGTGATGCTGAACGCTTCATTGCTGCGGATGTTGATGATTCGGGAAGTCTCTCAGTCGAAGAACTCGCAGTTGCTGCAAACGTGCCCATCGAAGAAGCCGAAGAGTTGCACACCGCAGCAGATACCGACGGGGATGGAGAAGTCTCTCTTTCCGAGTTCGTATCATCTGAAGCAGCTCAAAAGATGTCATCGCTTCCTCGTCCAGTTGCTCCAGTCCGCAGACCAATTCAGTCTCAGCAACCTTCCCGACAGCAGACTCCACAACAACCAGTTCGCAAGCAGCCAACCTCTCCGGGTGTCGCTGCTCCTCAAATGGGCTGGCAACAACCGCTTCCTCAACAGCAGCCAATGCGTCAACCAATGCAACAGCCAATGATGCCTCAGCAACCGACTATGAACATACAACCAACCATTCGTTCAGGCATTCATTGTCGAGGGTGTGGGATTGGTCTCGATCCGAATTGGCGCTTCTGTCCAATTTGTGGGAACATGAACATGAGTGCGCATCGCTAATTCTCATCGGCTTTGAACTCACCAGCTTCGGTCAAACACGAATCGTCCAACCAGACACTCGGTTCTGCGAGGACACCAGAAACGTGAATTCCGGCACTAGAAGTTCCACCAAGACCAGTGTTATCTCCAATCGAAAAGTAGCAACTGCCCATACGCTTCTCATCTTCGAGTACATTTCCGACCAGTCGGGCGCTTGGATTCATTCCAAACCCAAATTCGGCCACTGTCCAGACACTTTCTCGGTCTTTTGCTTTGAGTTTCTTTGCAACCTCTCCGTAGGATTGACGAATCGTTGCAGCAAGAGTTCCACCTTTGACATCGACAACAGTTCCATCTTCCACGATGAACTCCACAGGCTCATCGATCAGTGTCGAATCCCAAGACCCATCGATAACGATGATTCCATTCATGGTTCCTTCTTTTGGTAGAATGAACACTTTCCCAGCAGGAAGATTGGTCAACATCCGTGGACGATTGCATATTCCGTTATCATCGAGTTTCCAATCACGCCAGTTCACTTCAAAGGTAACATCGGTCCCTGACTCCGATTTGACATTGATGATTCGTCGTCGCCTCAGGAAGTTGGCAATGTTGGAAATTCGCCGCTTCACATCTTGGAAATCCGCTGTCATTCCACCTTCTGTGTACAATTCAAAGGTCATTCCTGGCATTGTAGCAATTCGAGCACCATCCTTCAATGCCTGACGTGCGGCTCTTGTGTGGGTAAGGGAATACTTCGTCGGTGCGATAACGACTTGTTGTTGTCGCATCAATGCTGCAACAGGTGAGGGGGGCTCCTCTCCATGGTGGCGAGATTTTGGCATGACGATGAGCAGGACTCGATCCGAGCGCTTCTGTGTGGCAATATGCAAGGATTGACCGATTTCTGCTGTTGTTGGGTCACAGACAATGAGGACGTTTTCTCCTCGACGAATGTCCATGCATGTTTGAACGACCATGTCTGAGATGGCATGCAACCGTTCTTCATCGGTCGATGGTTCAGGAAGGCGCTCCGTTGGTTGCGAGTCTTCGAACGATTCTGCATTGAGAAGAGCATTGATGTCTTCGTCTTCATCGTTCGCAATCACCTTCTCATCCTTGTCTTTTCGACGGAAGGGAAGGACCATGGTATCCCATACACTCCTCCATATTGAATGTGTGGCTACAATCAAGCAAAGAGAACGATACGAGTCTTGATGAAGAACCGATGTTGAGCGGAGAACATGGGCGACAAAGCATCCTTCTTGAACCGTGTACGAGACATCCATCGAATTGGAAGTATCCAAGGACATCTTGGATGGGATCAAGAAACCCTCATGCCAGAGAAAGGGGCCAAATCACGAGGTGAAATCATGGCTTGGCTTGCTGCTTTGGCTCATGAAAAAGTTACGGATTCTGAAATGGGTGAATTGCTTGGACGACTTGAAGAGCGAGATGATCTTGATGAGAGCGAGCAAGCCAACGTGCGAGAATTCAGGAAGCGTTACGATAAGGCAACCAAACTCTCTGCAGAGTTTGTTTCAGAATTTGCACAAGCTCGAAGCGAAGCGTTGGTTGCTTGGCAAAAAGCGCGAAAAGATGCTGATTTTGCTGCCTTTTTACCACATTTGCAGAACCTTGTCGATTTAACTCGAAAGAAGATTGATGCATACGGATATGAGAAAACACCGTACGACGCCCTTCTCGATGAATACGAATCTGGTATGACCGTCGAGGATTATGACCCACTGTTTGAAGGCCTGCGTGACCGGCTCGTTCCTCTACTCAAGCGAATTCTAGAGGCCAAGAAATCAAACCCTGACCCAACGTTGCCAGAAGGACTGACGTTCTCAGTAGAGAAGCAGGAAGCATTCTGCACAAAAGTCAGTGAACGAATGGGCTTCGATTTTGCAGCAGGTCGAATGGATGCTTCAACGCATCCATTCTCTGCAGGAATTTGGCCAGGAGATACGCGTTTTACAACTCGCTACGATGAACTCGACCCATTCTCATGCCTCTATGCAGTTATGCACGAAACAGGCCATGCTCTTTACGAGCAAGGATTGGATGAAAATCACCGATTTACACCACGCGGCGATGCTGTCTCGCTTGGCGTTCACGAGTCCCAATCTCGGTTGTGGGAGAACCAAATTGGTCGAACACCAGAATTCTGGAACGTTGTTATGGATGAATTCCAGGAATCGTTCCCTGATGCTCCGTCATGGGATTCTTCCACGCTTAATCGCATAGCAAACGCAGTTGAGCCTGGTTTCATTCGCGTTGAAGCCGATGAAGTGACGTACAATCTTCACGTCATGTTGCGGTATGAAATTGAAAAGAAAATCTTCAATGAGAACTACCCGCTTGAGCAACTTCCTAATCTCTGGAATTCGATGATTTCTGATTGGTTTGGACTCACTGTCCCCTCCGATGATCTGGGTTGCTTGCAGGATATTCACTGGTCGATGGCTGCTTTTGGCTACTTCCCAACCTACACCCTCGGAAATCTGTATGCTGCTCAACTATTGGAAGCGATGAGCGACGATCTCGGCTCGATTCAAGATTCAATTGCATCAGGAGATTGGTCCTCGATGCTCGCATGGTTGCGAGAGCGAGTTCACAAACGAGGAAGTGCTCTTCTCCCTGCTGATTTGATCGAAGAGGCGACAGGGTCTCCTCCTTCGAGCGAACCGTTCCTTCGGTACGTAGAGGAAAAGTACGGAGCGATTTACTCACTCTGATTCATCGGATGTATCATCCGAACTTGATGAACCAACAAGTTTGTTGATGCGGTCGGTCAATTCCATGATGGCATCGTTCAAGTCGTTGCTACGATCATCCTCATGTCCAGTTCCAAAGGTTGTGCCGAGCAAAGTAATCATTGCTCCAGACAGCATCATCACCGCTGGCCAGTAGATATCTTCTGGCACCATGCCATCGGTGGCGACCATTCCACCCCAGATCGCCCCTGAGATGAAGATAATCAATCCGATCATCATTTGTTGGTATCCTTGTCCTAATTGTTCTTCCATGCTACTCATGTTTCCCAGTGGGAAATTTGTCATCAAGTACTTAAATAAGGTTGCAAAATTTTTCAATTTTTTTTAATTCCAAGGGGTCATCAGCAAAGGCAAACCTGTTTCGCCTTCTTCGACCAGAATCGAACCTTTCGGACCCGTTGCATCGTTTCGCTCAAACACTGGAACGCCACCAACGACAGTAAGGGTTGGCCATCCGACGAGCTTCATGCCGTGGAATGGACTCCATCCAACGGTGGTCCATGTGTTGGCATCATCGACGATGCGTTCTGTCGTCATATCGACAAGGGTAATGTCGCCATCGTATCCTTCCTCAAGACGGCCCTTTCCAATCATACCATAGCATTCTGCTACGTTGAACGACATCCATTTGACAACTTGTTCGATGGTACATGCGCCTCTTGATGCGTGTGTCAACATGATTGGAAGTGATGTTTCAACACCAGGCATTCCACTCGGAGCAGCAGGGAATCCCTTTGCTTTGCTTTCGAGGGTGTGTGGGGCGTGATCGGTGGCGATGCATGCGATGGTTCCATCATGGAGTCGATTCCATAGGGTCTGCTTGTCCTTTTGGTAACGGATAGGGGGATTCATTTTCAATCGAGTCCCAAGCCGTTCCACATCACGCTCATCGTAGGTCAAGTGTTGTGGTAAGACTTCGGTTGTAATGTGAGCATCTTCTCCGTTTCCATGCAACGATGTGATGCCATTTAGCCAGTCGGCCTCAATACCTGATGTGAGATGGAGGACGTGCAAGCGATGACCTGTTTCTTGAGCATAAGCCACTGCACGCTTTGTAGCGATCATTGCCGTCTCATCATCACGCCATTCAGCATGAGCAGCCATATCGGTTCGGCCTTCAATCAACTTCTTTCGCTCATCCATTCGCGTCTCATCTTCAGCGTGAACGGCGATGAGGCCAGCTGTATTGGTAAAAATTTCATGCAATGCATCGGAATCGTTGACCAGTAAATCACCTGTCGATGAGCCCATGAAAATCTTGATTCCACAGATTCCAGGTATGGCGATCGGCGATTCTGGGCTTCCAACTGCTTTTTTCAACTCATCAACGTTGGATTCTGTCGCACCAATAAAGAAACCAAAGTTTGTGACACATCGTCGATTTCCAGTAGCAATTTTTTCGTGCATTGATTGAAGGGTTGTTTGGCTAGGAACATTGTTTGGCATGTCGAGGAAGGAAGTGATTCCTCCACTTGCAGCAGCACATGATCCGGTGTAGAGGTCTTCCTTCTCTGGTTGCCCAGGGTCTCTAAAATGGACTTGTGGATCGATCAAACCAGGCAGAAGATGGAGTCCTGTCGCATCAATGGTACGAACATCATCGTTTGCTACCAGACCACCTCCTGGTTGAATGGCTGAAATAATTCCATTTTCGATGAGCAAATCACCTACCACGGTTGTCTCGGGTAAAAGCATCGTAGCATTCTGAATCAGGAGGTTGGACATCTTCAATCGGTTCTTCCTTGTGAAACAAGTCAATGAATGCTCTCATCCACGCCTTGCGTTTTTTGGACGGAAAGCGTTGCATACTTCATCGTTGCAATCGATGTAGGGCCCTCCAATCAAATCCACACAATACGGAACGGCTTTCCAAATTTCATCAATGGTCTCTCGAATCGATTTTGGTCGTCCTGGAAGATTGAAAATAAGACATGAACCCCGAATACCTGCGGTTTGCCGAGACAAGATGGCAGTAGGCGTGTACTGCAACGATATGGCTCGCATCTGTTCTCCAAATCCGGGCATGATTCGCTCAACAACACGCTCCGTCGCTTCAGGTGTCACATCGCGCTCTGCAGGCCCTGTACCTCCCGTTGTAACGATGACATGACAGCCAACATCATCAGCGAGTTCGATCATGGTGGATTCAATACGTTCCTGTGCATCAGGAATGCATCGATAATGAACGTCCAATGGTGATTGAATCGCCTCGTTCAGGAATTGGAGGATAGCCGGGCCGCCTTCATCTTGGTATTCATTGGAAGATGCTCGGTCCGAGGCGACGAGAATACCGATAACCGCTCTCTCTCCTACTGAATCCGAATGACCATCAATGGAGGTAAATGCGTCCATAGAAAGGCCTCAAGAACCGTACTTTTCTTTGATATCGTTGTGGAAGTTGTCCAAGAGCGTGTCTTCAAACAACTCCGTCTGTCGACGAATTTTGGTCGAACGAATGTGAAGAATTGCTCCGAAGACGAAGACGATAATCATGATTGGAATGACCGCTTCGAGTTTGTATTTGTGCATGATTTTGATGATACCTTCTGCAGTGTAGGCCCATGTGATCGATGCGATGAATCCACCGATCATCGTTGCAATCAACACACGCATGAACTTCATACGCGACAGAAGACCAAGCATAGCTCCGACCAATACACCAGAAGCCAT